>JAIUYB010000157.1 GCA_020216625.1 Desulfarculus sp. | reverse complement strand
AGATGGCCCAGATGGTGGCCAAGCAGCAGACCAGCCTGCGCCTGGAGTTGAAGCCGCCCACCCTGGGTGAGTTGCAGGTGGAGCTTTCGGTCAAGGACGGAGTGGTCAAGGCCACCCTGACCGCCGAGACCGTGGCCGCCAAGCAGGCCCTGGAGTCGGGCCTGGACCAACTCAAGCAGCAGTTGACCGCGCAGGGGCTGAAGCTCGACAGCCTGGAGGTGGCCATCAATCCCGACGCCGAACGTCAGCAAGCCCAGGCCGAGTACCAGAATCAAGGCGGCGCCCGCCGCGGCAGGGGTCGGGACCTGGGGATTTCCGATGGCGATTCAACCCAAGACATCGGCTCCGAGACTGGTTCGGTGTTGGCCTCCACCCGCGGCAACCAGACCGTCAGAAGCCGGGTGAACCTTTTCGCTTAGGAGCATAGGGCCATGATCAGCCCCACCTACACCGGCCAAATCTACGACCCCAGCACCACCACAACCAAGACCACCGGGGTGCAGAGCGGGATGGGCCAGGAGGCATTCCTCAAGATGTTCATGGCCCAGATGACCAACCAGAACCCCCTGGACCCCATGGACAACACCGAATTCACCGCCCAACTGGCTCAGTTCTCCAGCCTGGAGCAATTGACGGCCATGAACGAGAAGCTGGACAGCCTGGCCTCGTTGCAAACCGCCTTCCAGGAGGTCCAGGTGGCCAGCTACCTGGGCAAGGAGGTTCTGGCCAAGGGCAACCAGATGCCCGTGACCGACGGCAAGGCCGGCAGCACCTACTTCAACCTGGCCTCCTCCGCCGAGGTGCGGATCATCGTCACCAACGAAGATGGCCAGTCGGTGCGCGACGTGAAGCTGGGCACCATGGGGGCCGGCGAGCAGGAGTGGACCTGGGACGGACTGACCAGCTACGGCCAGGTGGCGCCGGACGGCGTCTACAAGATCAACATCATCGCCACCGACACCAACGGCAACGCGGTGAAGATCAACAGCCAGTACGTCAGCGGCATCGTCACCGGCTTCCAATGGGACGCCGACGGCAACATGCAGCTGCTGGGCAGCGGGTCGGCCATTTCGCTCAAGGACGTGGTGGCGGTGCGGGTGCCCAAGAGCAGCAGCACCAGCACCACCGAGACCAGTTCCACCAGCTCCACCACCCAGGACAGCGAGGGCATCAACGCGCTGTTGCAGGGCCTGGTGGACCTGGGCGCCACGGCCGCGGCCTTGTTGTAGTCAATCCCGGCCCGCGAGGCCGTGATGAAAGAAATCTGAGTCTTTCAGGAAAGGAAAACCACCATGGGCATGCTTTCCGCCATGTATTCCGGGGTCAGCGGCCTCAACGTCCACGGCCGGGCTCTGTCCGGGGTGGCCGACAACGTGGCCAACCTGAGCACCTACGGCTTCAAGGCCTCGCGCACCAACTTTGGCGACATCATGGTGCAGTCGCTGACCGTGGGCGGAACCGTGGTGAACCAGTCGGGCAACGGCGCTCGGGTGCAGAACGTGCAGACGATCCTGTCCCAGGGCTCATTTGAGAACACCGACGTCTCCACCGACATGGCCATCAACGGCAAGGGCTTCTTCGCCGTGCGCCGCTCGGCCTCCGCGACGGCGGTCAACCAGGGCGAGATCTATTACACTCGGGCCGGCCAGTTCCTGATGGACAAGGAAGGCTACGTGGTCAACACCCAGGGCCTGCGGCTCCAGGGCTACAACGTCGACGCCAAGGGCAATCTCAAGCTGGTGATGGAGGACCTGCGCCTGATCACCCAGCAGACCGACGCCGACCCCACCAGCAAGGTGGACATCTCCATCAACCTTAACGTCGAAGACAAAAAGAGCTTCGCCCACACCACCGGGCTGAATCCCAACGACGCCGACACTTACAATTACATGACCAGCACCCGGGTCTATGACAGCCTGGGCATCTCCCATGACATTTCGCTGTACTTCCAGAAGCTGACCGACAACCCCACCGTGACCCCGGACGGCACCGCCTCCACCTGGCGGGTGAGCATGTACGAGGAAGTGAACGGGGTTCTGACACCGGTGCCAGCGGCGCGCCCCGACAACACCTTCTATCTTTGCTTCGACACCAACGGCCACATGACCGGCTCGGTCAACTACTTCGAGGGCGCCACCGCCACCGCCGATGTCTACCAGAGCACCGCCAGAGTGGCCGACCCGGCCTTGACCGTGGTCAGCAACAAGATCGGCGAGCGCATCACTTACACCGGCTCCGGCAGCCAGCAGTCCTACGAGACGGTCCAGACCCTGACCTACAGCGGCGCCTTCGCCGGCACCGAGACCATAACCATCGGCTCCAAGACCTACACTGTCGGAGGTGCCCTGGCCCAAGACGCCGGCGTCTACAACCTGGCCGAGCAGATCAACGGCGACACCAGCAGCAACACCAATTATTTCGCGGTGGTGGACACCTCCGGCGCCAACGCGGTGCTCAAGATCTACGCCAACGAGGGCTCCAGCTACACCCTCAGCGCCGCCGGGGCCAACCTGGCCGGAACCCCGGTCACCGCCCAGTGGACCATGACCGACATCGTCAACGGCATCAACGGCGCGGGATCCTACGCCGAGGGCGTGATGATGCTCTCCTCCAACTCCGCCGGCAGCCTGGCCATCAACGGCACCGCCATCACCTGGACCGCCAATGCCGGCGGTCTTCAGAACACCCTGGATGACATCGTCGCCACCATCAACGGCCACGCGGTCCTGGGTTCGCAGGTCACCGCCCGCCGCGAGAACAACCAGATCATCATCACCGCCAACAATGTCGGGACAGAATACAACTACACCCTCACCGGCTCCGGCGCCGGCACCGTGATCCCCAGCAGCCGCATGCAGGGTGGCTGGGCGGATGTCAGTGTCAGCGGCGTGGTGGCCAGCACCACCCTCAACACCGACGGCACCACCAGCTTGGTCCTGGGGCGTGACGACGTGGGCGCGGACCAGACCATCACCCTGGCCAATGAACAGACCATGGGACAGAGCCAGGGCCTGTCCTTCTCCACCTGGACCCAGACCTCTTTTGCCAGCAACGCCGAGGGTAACCCCACCACCGAGGCCAAGGGCGAGCGCACCTTCGCCTTCGACTTCCCCGGCGCCACGCCCGCCCAGAACATCACCTTCGACTTCAGCCCCGACGCCACCAGCGCCACCACCCAGTCGGCCGGCGTCAGCGAGACCTACTACCTCTACCAGGACGGCGCTCCACGCGGCACCCTGCAGTCGCTGGACATCGACACCGACGGCCTGATCACCGGCCAGTTCAGCAACGGCACCCTGCAGGTGCTGGGCGCGGTGGTGTTGGTCAATTTCCAATCCAACGAGTCCCTGCGCCGCGAGGGCGAGAACCTCTGGTCGGCCACCCTGGCGGCTGGTTCGCCGGTGGCCAACCGGCCCGGCCAGGGCGGCCTGGGCACGGTGGAATCCAGCACCCTGGAGCAGTCCAACGTGGATCTGGCCACCGAATTCGTCAAGATGATCAACTACCAGCGCGCCTTCCAGGCCAACAGCAAGACCATCAGCACCACCGACTCCATGCTGCAGGAATTGATCAACCTCAAGCGTTAGGGCGATGCGGGCCTCCAGCGGCCCTAGCTCATATTCCGCGCCCCGTCGGCCACCCGCTGGCGGGGCGTCGCCTTCCCTGGCGGTGTCAAATCATTGACCCGCGCCCCATTCTTGACGCTCCCCGCCGCGACCCCGGGTAGGTCCAATTGCCTAACCATATGATATGGCTGTAATTAGAAAGCGCCGGTTTCCATGCGCTTCTGGCACGGCTATTGCTGCATGGGTGGCGAGGCATCTTCCCCCCGGGAGGCTCCATGGACCTGGCCACTGTAATCGGAATCACCAGCGCCTTCGCCTTGGTCGTCATCGCCATGACCCTGGGCGGATCCATCCTGATGTTTTTCGACATCCCCAGCCTGCTGATCGTGGTGGGCGGCACCCTGGGGGTGACCTTGATCAACTACCCCTTGCGCGACGTGCTCAAGGTGATGACGGTGACCAAGCATGTTTTTTTCCAGCAACTGCAATCAGCTCCGGAGATGATCGCCCGCTTCGTGGACCTGTCCACCAAGGCCCGACGCGAGGGCATCCTGGCCCTGGAGCCAGCGATCCGGGAGCTGGACGACGCCTTTTTCGCCAAGGGCCTGCAGCTAACCATCGACGGCGTGGAGCCTCCGGCGATCAAGGAGATCATGGAGACCGAGATCGACTACGTGGCCGAGAGGCACCGCCTGGGGGCCGAGATCTTCATGACCATGGGCACCTTCGCCCCGGCCCTGGGCATGATCGGCACCCTGATCGGTCTGGTGCAGATGCTCCAGAGCATGAGCGACCCCTCCAGCATCGGTCCGGCCATGGCGGTGGCGATCATCACCACCTTTTATGGCGCGGTCCTGGCCAACATGGTTTTTCTGCCCATGAGCGGCAAGCTCAGAAACCGCTCGGCCGAGGAGGTCATGCTTAAGGAGCTGATGTTGCATGGCATCCTGGCCATCGCCCGGGGCGACAACCCGCGGGTGATCGAGCAGAAGCTCCACAGCTTCATCCCGCCATCGGCGCGGGTCAGCGTCTTCAACAAGTAGGAGACGTGCATGGGCAGGCGTCAGCAACAGGAGGAGAGGAGCCCCGGAGTGGTGGTGCTCTACACCTCCCTGATGATCCTGCTCCTGGCCTTTTTCATCCTTCTCAACGCCATGGGCAAGGTGGAGGAGGCCAAGGTGGAGGCGGCGATCCAGTCCCTGCAATCGGGTTTTGGCCTGCTCTCCGGCGGCGACAGCCCCTTGAGCGGCGCGGGCCGTCGCCTGAGCTCCGAGGTGGTGATGCCCATCGTGCCGGTGGAGCAGGATTATCGCTATATCCGTGGGCTTAGCCGTTCACTGGACCTGGACCGGGAAGTGTCGCTCTTGCGTTCGGAGACCAGCCGCACCGTGGTTATGAGCGGCGGCCTGCTTTTCGAGGGCGACAGCCTCGTCCTGAGCGACAAGGGGAGGCAATTCCTGGGTCTGGCGGCCGAGGTGATGAAAAACAGCCGCTATCCCATCAGCCTCTATGGCCACACCGACGGTCCGGCCCTGATCAGCCCTAGCGGCCAGGACAACTGGTGGGTCAGCGCCGAACGTGCCCTGGTGGTGCTGCGCTATCTGGTGAGCCAAGGCGTGGCGCCATCGCGCCTGGCCGCCTTTGGCATGGCCGGCTTCGCGCCCCGGGTCACCCCGCGCGATCCCGAGCACGCCCGGCTCAACAACCGGGTGGAGATGGTCTTCGACGCCCGCGACAGCGCCGCCGAGGACCTGCCGCCATCCGAGACCGACCCCAAGGTGGGGCTGCGAGGCTTCACCTTCGACCTTTTGCCCCAGACCAAGGACGGCAAATAGCCATGCCCAGACGGTTGGAGGGACCGAGCTTTGACCCCCTCGGCTGGATGCTGACCTTCAGCGACCTGGTGACGCTGTTGCTCACCTTCTTCGTGATGCTGTTGGCCATGCGCGCTCCCGAGGTGCAGAAGCTCAAGGCCGCTTTCGGGGTTTTCCAGCGCGGCGGGCAGGGGGTTCTGGAATCCACCGACCGCAGCCGGATCCCCGAACTGCTGACCAAGCTGGACCAGGTCTCCCAACCCCGGGTGGACGAGCTGAAAAGCGCCGACCAGGAGGCCGCCAGACAATTGGACCTGCCCGGTGGCGAGCCCCAGAGCCTGCCCTCGTTTCTGCAGCCGGGAGTCAATCTGCGGCGCGACGAGCGCGGCTTGGTGATCACCCTGAGCAACGACGTGCTCTTCGCCCCGGGCAAGGCCGACCTGGGCCCGGAGGCGGCCAAGCGTATTTCGCAGGCGGCGGAGATTCTGCGCTATGGCTCTCAACCCATCAGCGTGGAGGGGCACACCGACAACGAACGCCTGCCCGGCGAGGTGGCCTTCAAGGATAACTACGACCTGTCCCTGGCCCGGGCCCTGGCCGTGGCTCGCCAACTCACCCGGGTGGACGGAGTGGAGGCCAACCGGGTGCGGGTGGCCGCCCTGGGTCCCAGCCGGCCCCTGGCCC
>JAIUYB010000156.1 GCA_020216625.1 Desulfarculus sp. | reverse complement strand
GTGATAGAGCATTTCGTGACCGGGGTGTGAGCAGGGCCCTGGTTTCCTGGGCGTTCGGCGACGATTTTGGTGAAGTGTCGCGCGGAGGCGGCCGATAAGGTGTGCAAGGCCGTGGGCTTTATCCAGGCCGGGACATGTGGTAGGGTATCGCCAGACCAGGAGAGGCCAGTCCCATGAACCGCATCGACCAGTTGCAGCCGGGGCGCACCCAGCCCGAGACGCCGGCCAAGCCCGGGGTCCGGCCCGAGGGCGCTCCGTCGTTCCAGCAATGCCTGGACCAGGCCAACCAGGTCGGATCACCGGACGGACCGCCAGCCGGTCTGGCCCCGCTCGCCCCCGGCCAGGCTTCCGCCGCCGCGGCGGTGGGCTCCCTGGCGTCGGTCGCCCATGGCACCACCCTGGGGCCGGAGGAGACCGAGGGCCTGTTGCGGGCCGAGCGCACCCTGGACCTCCTGGAGGCGTACCAGAAAGACCTGGCCGACGGCAAGAAGAGCCTCAAGGATATCTTCGGGGTGGTCAAGGCCTTGGAGGGCGAGCTGGGCGAGCTGATGCAGGCCATGGAGCGCCTGGCCCCGGATTCCAAGCTCCACGGCCTGCTGGGCGAGATCGCCACCCAGGCCATGGTGGAGAGCATCAAGTTCAACCGGGGCGACTACAACCCCACCGCCCCGGAAACCGGCGAGGAGGCCGAGGTCTGAGCCCCCGCGCGGCCTTCGGCTCTCCCGCCCCGGCCCCCTGGCCGGGGCCGGTTTTTTCGGGCTAGCGGGTGTTGGTCGGGCCGGTCTGGCGCTGGTCCAGGATCACGCCCTTGAGCATCTCCATGCTCTTTTCTTCCTTCCAGCGTTCGCGCTGCTGGTGCTGGCGGGCCTTCTCGGGCACGTTCTGCCCCGCGCCATAGGTCACGGCATCGTCGGTCTCGCGCACCGGCCCGCCGCTGGCGCCGCCGCCGGCCCGCTCCTGCTCCAGCATGCGCTGGATGGTGGCGTCGCTCACTCCGGCCTGTTTGAGCTTGAGCACCTCCTCGGCGGTCAGGGCCGCCGCCGGGACCGCCAGGCCGGCGGTCAGGATCAGGGCCAGGATCATCCGCCACATACGCGCCTCCCTCTCTCCGGCCCGGTTGACATTGACAGGCCGCGGACCCTTTTTTAGACTGGTCATCGGAGCGTAACCGTCCCGTCAGGCACTGGAGCCCCGCCGTGACCGCCCAGATGTCCACCGCCAATATTATAACCCTGTCGCGGTTGCCCTTGCTCCTGTTGTTGGTGGGGCTTTTGTATCTGCAATGGGCTCCGGCCGCGCTGGCCGCCCTGGCGCTCTTGGCGGTGCTATATCTCATGGACTGGTTCGACGGCTACTGGGCCCGGACCAAGAACCAGGTCACCGACCTGGGCAGCGTGCTGGACATCGCCATCGACCGGGTGGTGGAGAACGTGCTCTGGATCGTCTTCGCCCACCTGGGCCAGGTGCCGGTCTGGGTGCCGATCCTGTTCATCATCCGCTCCTTCGTGGTGGACGGCCTGCGCGGTTTCGCCCTGGCCCGGGGCTACAGCGCCTTTGGCATGATGCACTCGTCCTGGGGGCGGTTCCTGGTCTCGGGCCGCTTCATGCGCGGGCTCTATGGCCTGGCCAAGGGCCTGGCCTTCGGCGGTCTGACCCTGGAGATGGCCCTGGAGTTGGGGAGCGCCTGGCTGGGCCAAGCGGCCTGGGTGCGGCCGGTCTCCACTTTCCTGGTCTATTTCACGGTGTTGTTGTGCCTGGCCCGGGGAGTGCCGGTGCTCCTGGACATCCGCGCCATCCAGGGCCCGGCCCAACCCTCCCCCGGCGGAGGCACCCCGTGATGACCGCCTCCGCGTCGGCGCCGGCCGCGGCCTTTTTCGACGTGGACCGGACCCTGGTGGGGCCGGAGTCCATGGAAAAGCTCTTCGCCCGCTTCCTGATCCGCAAGCGCTTCCTGGGGCCGGGCGACCTGGGGCGCTACCTGGCCTATCTGGCCCGCCACTGGGAGCGCCTGGGCTCGGGGCTGGTGAAGGAAAACAAGTATCATTTCAAGGATAAGGACCCGGAGGAGTTCCAGCGCCTGGCCGGGGAGTGCTTCATTGGCGAGATTCGGCCCCGGATCAGCCCGGCCGGGCGGCGCATGGTGCGCCAGCACCAGGCCGCCGGCCACCTGGTGGTGCTCCTGACCGGCTCCCTGGGGCCGCTGGCCGATCTTTTGGCCCGGGACCTGGAGGCCGACTTGGCCCTGGCCGCCCGCTTGGCGGTGGAGAACGGAACCCTGGCCGGGACCTTAAGCAACCCGCGGCCCTATGGCCAGGAAAAGGCCCGCCTGGTGAGGGAGTTGGCCGAAAATCGCCGCCTGGACCTGGCCGCCTCCTACGCCTACGGCGACCATCACTCCGACCTGGCGGTGCTGTCCTTGGTGGGCAACCCGGTGGCGGTCAACCCCGACGCCCGCCTGCGCCTGCACGCCCTGCGCCGGGGCTGGCCCATCCGCAAATTCTGAGCCGCCCCCAAAAACGAACGCGGCGACCGTTGAACGGCCGCCGCGCTTTTTCGTCTGATGGTCGGGACGACTGGATTTGAACCAGCGACCCCTGCGTCCCGAACGCAGTGCTCTACCAGTCTGAGCCACGTCCCGACAGGAAGCAAAACTTACACGACGCCTCCGGGCCTGTCCAGCACTTATTTGGCGCTCAGGTCCGACCCTGGCCGTTGCCGCCGGCGGCGGCCAGCACTCGGGACCGGCCTTCATCGCCCAGGATTTCCAGCAGGTTGAGCAGCATTCGCCCGGTGGCTCCCCAGATGATGTCGCCCTGGTGCTCCAGGGCGGTCTGGCTCAAGGACATGCCCTGCCAGCGCACCTCGGTGGGGCGGTAGCTGGCCGGGTCCAGGACCTTGGCCAGGGGCACCACCACCAACCGTTCCACTTCCACCGGGTTGGGGCGGAAGGGCGCGCCGGGCGCGATGACCCCCAGGAAGGGGGTGACCAGGAAGTTGGTGATGGTCAGGAGCTGGTCCAGACGGGCGACGACCTCCACCAGGCCCTGGCAGACCCCGATCTCCGCGCAGGTTTCGCGCAGGGCGGTGGTTTCGGGGTCCGGGTCCTCGGGATCGGACATGCCGCCCGGAAAGGAGATCTGGCCGGCGTGGTGGGGCAGGGTGGCGGTGCGTTTGGTGAAGACCACCTGCACCCGGCCGTCGTCTTCCCACAGAGGCATCAACACCGCCGCCGGACGGGCGTCGGGGCTGTCGAGGCTCCGGGGCTGGCGTCCGGAGAGGGCGGCGGCGAGGGCCTGGGCGGTATTGGCGAGTCGTTCGGACATGACGCATCAAGTTTACACCCGCCGCGCCACCGCCGTCAGGGCTATTTGCCTCCCTCGCCCTCCCCCCTGGCTTTTCTGGGAGGGGGCGCGGGGGAACCCTCTTTGGGCCCCCAAAGAGGGTTCCCCCGCATTTCTTTCTTTCTTTCTCTCTCTCTTTCCCCCTACGCCGCGGTGGCGGCGGCGCGCTCCTCTTGGCTCAGGGTGGCCAGGCGCTTGACCTCGGCCAGGTCCAGGCCCAGGCCCTGGGCCACCCGGGTGCCGTAGTCCGGATCGGCCTTGTAGAAGATGGCGGTCTGGCGCAGTTGAATGCGCTTCTGGGCTCCGCCCAGGTGATCGACGATGTTGCCCACCAGGTTGGCGCGGTCGGTCTCGGTCATCACCTGGCGATAGAGGTTGCCGGGCTGGACGAAGTCGTCGTTGGGGAAGCTGTAGGCGTAGCGGTCGGCCTCGCCCTCCAGGGGGATGGACGGCTCCTTGGCGGCCGGGTCGGGGCCGGGGCCGCCGAAGCTGTTGGGCCAGTAGTTGGGGCCGGAGCCGCCGCCGTCGTCGGTGCGCATGAACCCATCGCGCTGATAGCTGGTTTCCGGCCGTCCCTTGGGGCGGTTGACCGGGATCAGGTGGTAGTTGGGTCCCAGGCGGTGCAGGTGGGTGTCATGGTAGGAGAAAACCCGGGCCTGGAGCATCTTGTCGGGGCTGATGGCGATGCCGGGCACCAGATTGCCGGGGCAGAAGGCGGCCTGCTCCACCTCGGCGAAGTAGTTGACCGGGTTGCGGTCGAGCACCAGCTTGCCGATCTTGATCGGCGGCACCTCGGCGTGGGGCCAGACCTTGGTGATGTCGGTGATGTCCCATTTGAAGTCCCGGGCCTGCTCCGGAGTCAGGATTTGCATCTCCAGGGTCCAGGAGGGGAAGTCGCCCTTGGCGATGGCCTGGTGGAGGTCGCGGGTGGCGTGGTCGGGGTCGGATCCCTTGAGGGCCTGGGCCTGCTGGCGGGTGAGGTTCTTGATCCCCTGGTCGGTCTTGAAGTGGTACTGCACCCAGAAATATTCGCCCCGGGCGTTGTACCACTTGTAGGTGTGGCTGGAATAGCCGTTCATGTGGCGGTAGGTGGCCGGGGTGCCGCGATCGGAGAAAAGGATCGTCACCTGGTGGATGGACTCCGGGGTCAGGGAGAGGAAGTCCCAGAACATGTCGGGATCGGGGCAGTTGGTGGCCGGATGGCGTTTCTGGGTGTGGATGAAGTCGGGGAACTTCAGGGGATCGCGGATGAAGAAGACCGGGGTGTTGTTGCCCACGAAGTCGTAGTTGCCTTCCTCGGTGTAGAACTTGACCGCGAAGCCTCGGGGATCGCGGGCGGCGTCGGCCGAGCCCTTCTCGCCGCCCACGGTGGAGAAGCGGGCGAAGACCTCGGTTCGTTTGCCCACCGAGGAGAGGAACTTGGCCTTGGTCCATTGGGTGACGTCGGCGGTGACCTCGAAGTAGCCGTAGGCCCCGGCGCCCTTGGCGTGCACCACCCGCTCCGGGATGCGTTCGCGGTCGAAGTGGGCCAGTTTCTCCAACAAGTGCGCGTCCTGCATCAGGATCGGCCCGCGCGGTCCGGCGGTGAGGCTGTTCTGGTCATCGCCCACCGGGATCCCGAAGGCGGTGGTCAGGGTGCGGTCTTTATCGGACATTAGCATCCTCCAAAAGTGGTTAGGGATTGGGGGGGATGACCGGTCGGCCCGGGAGCCGCCGGGGCCTTGGTACACCTTTTATTTTATGATAATGATTTTCCGATTAACGCGAAAAAAAAGATGTGGCTATTTGACGGTGGCGCGGCAGCGGGGGCAGAGGCCAAAGAAGTCCAGGCGGTGGTGGCTGATGGAATATCCTGTTTTATCGGATACTTCGCGAGAGATATCCGCCATGCCCGCCAGTTCGTGGTCCACCACCGCCCCGCACTGGGTGCAAATGACGTGCGGGTGGGGATAGGGTCGCCGTCCGTCGTAGCGGCTGCCCCAATCGGCGAAGCCCAGCTCCAGGACCTCGCCCATCTCCTTGAGAAGATGCACGGTTTTGTAGATGGTGGCCAGGCTGGTGGTGGGGAAGTCACGGCGGACCTGGTGGTGGATCTCCTCGACGCTGGGGTGGTCCGGGCTCTGGGCCAGGACTCCGAGCACCGCCAGGCGCTGTGGTGTCAGGCGATAGCCCCGTTCTTTGAGGGCCTGGGTGATTTGGTCGAGGCGCCGCTGGCTCATGGGCTGGGAATCCTGGTCCCGGGGCGGTCGGGCGGGCGGGCCGGCCTGGAGGGGCGGTGATTGGTTTTCGATACTATTCTCGCACCAGTATCCACCTCCCAGAATCCCCCGTCAACGCCCGATCCGCAATTATCATCTTGCCGGGCGGACCGGAGGCGTCCACGCCCGCCGGGGCGCGGACAACATGGCTTCCTGACAGGGGAAATCCTCCCAGGCCGCCCCGCGCCGCCGGGGGCCGCGAGGCTTCGGAAGACGTGAAAAGCTTGACTTTAGGGCCCAACTGCCGTATGCCGTGAAAGGCACGAGTCTGTCATCCTTATTCCGCGACGCGCCCGGGGGGCGTGGTCGTGTTGCTGTGGAGCGAATCATGGCCAATCCCACGCTCACCTTAAACGGTAAGCCGGTGGAGTTCACGCCGGGGCAGACCATCTTGGAGGTGGCCCAGGCCAACGGCGTGAAAATCCCCACCCTGTGCCATCTCAAGGGCTGCACCCCCACCGGGGCCTGCCGGGTCTGCCTGGTGGAGGTCAAG
>JAIUYB010000155.1 GCA_020216625.1 Desulfarculus sp. | reverse complement strand
CCGATCTCGATCAGAAGCCAGCCCAGGGGGCGCAGGAAGGCCCCCGCCCCGGCGATGAGGGCCCGGATCAGGTCCAGGCCGTCGGTCCCGGCCAGGAGGGCCTGTTTGGGTTCAAAGTCGCGGACCTCGGGCGCCAGCGTTTGGTATTCGGAATCGGAGACATAGGGCGGGTTGGCGGTGATGAGCTCGAAGAAGCCGCCATCCGGGGCCACGGCGTCCCAGAGGTCGCCCTCGCGCCAGGTGACGCGCTGGGCCAGGCCCAGGGCGGCGGCGTTATGGCGGGCGTAGTTGAGGGCGGCCGGGGAGAGGTCCACCCCCAGGGCGGTGGCGGTGGGGTGGTTGGCCAGGATGGCCAGCGGCACCGCGCCGGAGCCGGTGCAGAGGTCCAGCAAGCGGGGGGCGGTCTGGTCCTTGAGGCGGGCCAGGGCCTCCTCCACCAGGTGTTCGGTCTCCGGCCGGGGGATGAGCACCCCGGGGCCGACCTTGAACTCCAGGCCGTAGAACTCCTTCTGCCCCAGAATGTAGGCCAGGGGCTCGCGGGCGCGGCGGCGCAGGATCAGGGCCTTGAAGGCGGCCAGCTCCTCCGGGGTCAGGGGCTGCTCGAAGCGCAGGTAGAGGTCGATGCGCTTGAGTCCCAGGACCCGGGCCAGCAGGAGCTCGCCGCAGAGGCGGGGGGAGTCCACGCCGTGCTTGGCCAGGTATTCGGCCGCCCAGGCGACCAGGCTGCCGATGGTCCAGGGCGGGGCCAAGGGGTGGCCTAGCCTTCCGTGGCCTTGATGGCCTCGGCCTGGAAATAGGCGGTCAAGGGCGGGATGACGTCGCTCAGGTCTCCGGCCAGGATCAGGTCCAGGTTGTAGAGGGTGAGCCCGATGCGGTGGTCGGTCAGGCGGTTCTGGGGGAAGTTGTAGGTGCGGATGCGCTCGGAGCGGTCGCCGGAGCCCACCTGGCTCTTGCGGCTGGCGGCCTCGGCCGCCTGCTGCTCCTGAATTTTGATGTCCAACAGGCGGCTGGCCAGGACCTTCATGGCCTTGGCCCGGTTCTTGTGCTGGCTGCGCTCGTCCTGGCAGGTGACCACCAGGCCGGTGGGGATGTGGGTCAGGCGGACCGCGCTGTCGGTGGTGTTGACGTGCTGGCCGCCAGCCCCGGTGGAGCGATAGAAATCCACCCGCAGATCCTCCGGGCGCACGTCCACCTCGGCCTCCTCGGCCTCGGGCAGCACCGCCACCGTGGCGGCGCTGGTGTGGATGCGGCCCTGGCTCTCGGTGGCCGGCACCCGCTGCACCCGGTGAACCCCGGACTCGTATTTCAGCTGGCTGTAGGCCCCCTGGCCGTTGATCAGGGCGATGACCTCCTTGAAGCCGCCATTGGCCGACTCGTGGGCGCTCATGATCTCGGTCTGCCAGCGGCGGGCCTCGGCGAAACGCAGGTACATGCGCAGCAGGTCGGCCGCGAACAGGGCCGCCTCCTCGCCGCCGGTGCCGGCCCGGATCTCCAGGATGACGTTCTTGTCATCGTTGGGGTCCTTGGGCAGGAGGAGGAGTTGGATCTCCTGCTCCAGCTCGGGCAGGCGGGCCTCGGCCGCCTCGACCTCGGCCTTGGCCAACTCGGCCATCTCCGGGTCGGAGTCCCGCATCAGCTCGCGGTTCTCGGCCAGCTCGGCCTCGACGCGCTGGTAGTCGCGGTAGGCGTTGACCAAGGGCTCCAGATCGGAGCGATCCTTGGCCACCTTCTGGGCGGCCTTGAGGTCGGCCAGGACCGCGGGGTCGGCCAGGCTTTCCTCCAGCTCCACGAAGCGGTCTTCCAGTTCCTTGAGTTTCGCTCGCACCAGGGGGCTCAGAGCCATGCTTCACTCACCTTTGCTGGGGCGACGCGGACCGCCGGCCGGGCCGCCGGGGGGCGGGGCTCTGGGGTTTCCGCGCGCTTGATTATATTCAAGTCACGCCCGGCTTGGGGGGCGTTAAAGACAGGTCAGGGAAGGGCCTTCGGCCTCGGCGGTGGCCACCGCCGCCTTGAGCGCGGTGAGCGCCACCTCGATCTGGGCGTCGTCGGGCTCGCGGGTGGTCAGGCGCTGCATCTGCAGGCCGGGCCAGAGCATGGCCCCCCAGAAGCCCTGGCCGCCCTTCTTGCCCGCCAGACGGATGATCTCGTAGGCCAGGCCGGCGATGGGCAGCATCAGGAATATCTTCAGGACGATCTGGCCCACCTGGTTGAGCCAGGCGGCCTCGGCCAGCCGGGGCAGCAGGGGGAAGACCACCGCGAAGATGGCGATGGAGACCACCAGCACCACCAAGAGGAAGGCGGTGCCGCAGCGGGGGTGGAGCCGCGAGAATTCGCGGGCGTTCTCCACCGTCAGCGGCAGGCCGGCCTCGAAGCAGTAGATGGATTTGTGCTCGGCCCCGTGATACTCGAAGACCCGCTGGATGTCGCGCATGCGGGAGATGAGCCAGAGGTAGGCCACGAAAACGGCCACCTTGATCGCGCCATCGGTGAGGTGGAACCAGAAGCTGTGCTCATCGAAGCCAAAGGCCGACAGCCGGCCCAGCCAGAGCGAGAGCAGGTGGGGCAGGGCCACAAAGAGGGCCATGCCGGCGGCGATGGCCAGGACCATGGTCAGGGCCAGGGTCCAGCCGCCCAGCTCCTCTTCGCCTTCCTCCTCCTCCAGGGCCTGGTTGGCCGAGAAGGACAGGGCCTGGAGCCCGTGGACCAGGGTCTCCAGGAGCACCACCGGCCCCCGCAAAAAGGGCCAGGCCAGGAAGGGCAGGCGCAAGGAGAGGGGTCGGAAGGGATCGTTCTTGAGCACCACCGCCCCGGAAGGCCGGCGCACGGCCACGCACAAGCGGCGGGGGGCCTTCATCATGACCCCCTCGATCACCGCCTGTCCGCCGACCGTCACCCCGCTCATGGCGCAACCCACCGGGTGGGACTAGGCCTCTTCGGCCCCGGTCTCCTGCTCGGCCTTGGCCCGGCGCGCGGCCTCCAGCTCGTCGGCCTTGCCCTTGAACTTGTCCAGGTGCTGGTACTTCTTGTAGAAGCGCTCCACGCGACCGGCGGTGTCCACCAGCTTCTGCTTGCCGGTGAAGAAGGGATGGCACTGCGAGCAAATCTCCACCCGGATCTCGGGCTTGGTGGAGCCAGCCTCGAACTCGGCCCCACAGGCGCAGCGAACCTTCACGACTTCGTAATCGGGATGAATGCCAGGTTTCATGCCGTAAGCTCCTGAAATTAATCTGCCTGAGCTGGGAAGTATACCCTTGGCCGCGCCATTTGCAAACAACGGCGGCCCAAATCGCCCGCTGGGGCCTGGGCCTCCGACCCGGTCAACCAGATGTGGACATGCTCGGCAACCCACCGCAACATCTGGGAGTTTGCCGAACCAAAACCAACGGCCCCGTTGGTGCCAAGGAAGCCGGGTCCAGGGCGGCGGCGGGGCCGGGGAGTGAAAACTAGCGGCTCATGGAATCCAGGAAATCCTGGTTGGTCTTGGTGCCGTGCAGCTTCTCCTGCAAAAACTCCATGGCGTCCACCGGGGTCAAGGGGCTCAAGAGCTTGCGCAGGATCCAGATGCGGTTGAGCACATCCTCGGGCAGCAGCAGCTCCTCCTTGCGGGTGCCGGAGCGGTTCATGTCGATGGCCGGGAAGACGCGCTTGTCGCTGAGCTTGCGGTCCAGATGGATCTCCATGTTGCCGGTGCCCTTGAACTCCTCGAAGATCACCTCGTCCATGCGGCTGCCGGTGTCCACCAGGGCGGTGGCGATGATGGTCAGCGAGCCGCCGTCCTCGATGTTGCGGGCCGCGCCGAAAAAGCGCTTGGGCCGGTGCAGGGCGTTGCTGTCCACGCCGCCGGAGAGGATCTTGCCGCTGGGGGGAACCACGGTGTTGTAGGCCCGGGCCAGGCGGGTGATGGAATCCAGGAGGATCACCACGTCGCGCTTGTGCTCCACCAGGCGCTTGGCCTTCTCGATGACCATCTCGGCCACCTGCACGTGGCGCTGGGCCGGCTCGTCGAAGGTGCTGGAGATGACCTCGCCCTTGACCGAGCGCTGCATGTCGGTGACTTCCTCGGGGCGCTCATCGATCAACAGCACGATCAGGACCACCTCGGGGTGGTTCTTGGTCACGCTGTTGGCGATGTTCTGCAACAGCATGGTCTTGCCGGTGCGGGGCGGGGCCACGATCAGACCGCGCTGACCCTTGCCGATGGGGGTCATCAGGTCCATGATCCGGGCCGAGTAGTTCTTGGGCTCCCCCTCCACCTCCAGCTTGAGGCGCTCGTCGGGATACAGCGGCACCAGGTTGTCGAAGAGGATCTTGTCCCGGGCCACCTCCGGCGGCTCCATGTTGATCGATTCCACCTTCAGAAGGGCGAAATAGCGCTCGCCCTCCTTGGGGGGACGGATCTGGCCGGAGATGGTGTCGCCGGTGCGCAGGTTGAACCGCCGGATCTGGCTGGGGGAGACGTAGATGTCGTCGGGGCCGGGCAGGTAGTTGTAGTCCGGGGCGCGCAGGAAGCCGAAGCCGTCGGGCAGGATCTCCAGGACGCCCTCGCCATAGATGGCCCCGTTGCGCTCGGCCTGGGCGGTGAGCAGGGCGAAGATCAGATCCTGGCGGCGCATGCCCGCCGCGCCCTCGATGTTGAGATCCCGAGCCAACCCGGTCAGATCGGCGATGGGCTTTTCCTTCAGCTCGACGATGTTCATGCTGCCGCCGTCATCGAAGCCCTCGCGCTTGGGGCGGCTGGCTTTGCGCTCCTGGGACCTGGGTTTATGGTTGTTCTCTTGCATGACTCGCTTGGCTATTATGGGTTTTGGCTGGAAGTAAGGGCGCTTGGAGCAAGCCCATCGACCGGCCGTCCGGACCGGTCCGCCCTGTTGGCTGACTCATTTGGAATTGCGAGGCTAGCTGGATCCTAAAAAGTTGGGGGAGGATTGTTCGCCGCCGGCAACATCCGGAGCCCTACCGCCCCCATTTGAACCAAAAGGGGCCCGCAGGCTTGCGAAGGCTATAATGCTGGGAGCGTTTCGCTTACCGGCTGGAGGCAGCGCCGGCCAGGGCGCACAGCCCGGCCCAGACGGCCCTTACCTGGCTGTGAGTGTCTGTTATGGGGCCGGAATTGTCAACCACAAATTGGGCCAACCCCCGCTTTTGTTCGATGTCCATCTGGGCCGCCAGCGCGGCCTCGGCCTGGGTCCGGCTCACCCCGTCGCGCTTCATCAGCCGTTCGATCTGCACCGCGCGGGGAACGTAGACCAGCACCACCGCCGCGAAACGCCCGGCCCAGCCCGACTCGAACAGCAGAGGCACGTCCACCAGCACGATCCCCTCCGGGTCGATCTCCCGCCAGCGGGCCAGCTCCCGGCTCATCAGCTCCCTCACCCGGGGATGCACGATGGCGTTGAGCCGCCGCCGGGCGGTCTCGTCGCCAAAAACCAGCGCCCGCAGACCCCGGCGGTCCAACCGCCCATCCGGCCCCAGCGCCCCGGGGCCAAAGGCGGCCACGATCTCGGCCAACCCCGGGCTGCCGGGCTCCACCGCCTGGCGGGCGAGAACGTCGGTGTCCACCAGGTGCGCGCCCAGCGCCACGAACATCGCCGCCACGGTGGACTTGCCGCTGGCGATGCCGCCGGTGAGCCCCACCTCAAGCACCGCGCTCCTCCTCTCCCGCCGCCAGGGCGTGCAGCACCGCGCGAAAATCCGGCGGCAACGGGGCCAACACCGCCACCTCCTCCCCGGTCACCGGGTGGCGAAAAGCCAGGCGCAGGGCGTGGAGCATCTGGCGGCCGGCCGACTTCAAGGCCCGCCCGGCCTCGCCTGGCGGCAGCTTGCGCGCCCGGCGTCCGCCGTAGACCGCATCGCCCAAAACCGGCCAGCCGGCCTCGGCCAGGTGGACCCGGATCTGGTGGGTGCGGCCGGTGGCGATGGCCACCCGCAACAGGCTCACCTCGGCCCTGGCGAAGTGACGCACCACCCGCCATCGGGTGAGCGCGGGTTTGGTCTGGCGTCCCTGGCCGGACATGCGCTTGCGGTCCACCGGATGGCGGCCGATGCCGGTCTTGATCTCGCCGCTCACTGGCGGCCGGCCCCAGACCAGGGCCAGGTACTCTTT
>JAIUYB010000154.1 GCA_020216625.1 Desulfarculus sp. | reverse complement strand
CGGGGACCAGTCCGGGTCCATGACCACCGCGCTGAAGCTGGGCGAGGTCGGGGGGCGCAGGGCGGGGCGGGTGAGGTCGCAGGCCAGGAAGCGCACGGGATGGGCGGGCGCGGAAACGGCCAGGTTGGCGCGGGCCCAGTCCAGGCGCGCGAGCGAGCGGTCCAGGGCCAGGACCGGGTGGTCTTGGGCCAGTCCCCGGGTCAGGCCGCCCAGGCCGCAACATAACTCCAGCACCGGGCCGGGAGGGATGAGGCGACCCAAGGCCAGGCCGGCCGTGAGCGGCGCGGCCATGCGCCGGCCGTCGGGGTCGCCCGTCAGACTCTCGTCAATCACGCGCCTGATAGCGGTTGGGATCGGCGAAGACGTCGATGGCCAGGCAGCCGGTGTGGGTGACGCCGCTGTGCACCACCTGGTCGCCGATGTAATAGGAATCGCCCCGCTTCAGCAGGTGGGTCACCCCGCCGATGGTCAGGTCGATCTCACCCTCCACGATGATGCCCCACTGCTCGCCGTGGGAGTGGGGCGGAACCGAGGCTCCGGCCGGCAGTTCGAAGAAGGCGGCCTGGGCCTGGGGGCCGGTCAGCAGGTAGGCGTTGACCCCGGGCACGGGCAGGTTGGCCAGGGGCAGGCGTTTGATGAACTCGGCGTACTCGGCTTTTTTCATGGTTGGCTCCCTTGGGCTTGGTCGTTGGTCCGGTTGCTGCGAAGCGCTTCTTTGTATTGATGGTGGATGATGCACTGGGGGCGGTGGCGGCAGAAGATGTCCGGGTCGGGGCAATGGGGATGGTTTTCCAGGCAATCGGCGCACAAACCGTGGCCGTATTTCTGGCAAAGGGCGGCCACCGGCCGCTGGGGATGATGTCGACAGCTCTGGGCGGAAGTCAACCCGGCCTCCTGGCTCATGGACCCTAGAGATAACACGGCCTCGGTTCACGGGCAAGCCTTCCCGGCCTTGACTTGGCCTCGCCCGGCAATGATAATGCAGGCGCGACGCTTTGTTAGCCATCGCCCCCCCGAAAGGCGGTCCCTTGCGCATCCTGGTCACCGGCGGCTGCGGCTTCATCGGCAGCAACTTCATCCGCCATCTCCTGGCCAACCATCCGGCCGACGAGGTGGTGAATCTGGATCTGCTGACCTATGCCGGCAATCCCGCCAATCTGGCCGATGTTCAGGCCGATTACGCCGGCCGCTACCGTCTGATCCGGGGCGACATCTGCGACGCCGAGTTGGTCGCTCCCTTGGTGGCCGAGGCCGAGGCGGTGGCCCACTTCGCGGCCGAGAGCCACGTGGACCGCTCCATCAGCGACGCCGGGGCGTTCGTGCGCACCAACGTCCTGGGCACCCAGACCCTGTTGCAGGCCGCCCTGGCCGCCTGGGGCGGCGATGCGTCCCGGCGCTTCCTTTACGTCTCCACCGACGAGGTCTACGGCGCCCTGGCCCTGGACGACCCCCGCCGCTTCCGCGAGGACTGGCCCCTGGACCCCAAAAGCCCCTACAGCGCCAGCAAGGCCGGGGGCGACCTCTTGGCCCGGGCCTATCACCACACCCACGGACTGCCGGTGCTGGTCTCCCGCTGCTCCAACAACTACGGCCCCTACCAGTTTCCGGAGAAGCTTATCCCGCTGATGATCCTGAACGCCCTGGCCGGCCGGGAGCTGCCGGTCTATGGCGACGGTCTTTACGTGCGCGACTGGCTCCACGTGGAAGATCACTGCCGGGCCGCGGACCTGATCCTGCGGGCGGGTCGGCCCGGGGAGGTTTACAACATCGGCGGCGGCAACGAGCGCTCCAATCTGGACCTGCTCCACGCCCTGCTGGAGCTGGTGGCCCAACGGACCGGGCGCGACATCGGCCAGTTGCGGGGCCTGATCCGCCACGTCAAGGATCGACCCGGACACGACCGCCGCTACGCCATCGACGCCGGCAAACTGGGCGCGGAATTGGGCTGGAGCCCCCGGGTGGGGCTGGACCAGGGTTTGGCGGCCACGGTAGCCTGGTACCTGGAGCACGGCGACTGGTGCCAGGCGGTGACCAGCGGGGCCTACCGTGACTATTACCGGCGGATGTATGACGGCCGCTGAGGAAATCCTGGTCCTGGGGCACCACGGCCTGTTGGGACGGGCGGTGGTGGATGCCTGCGGCCCGGGTTGCCGGGTCATCGCCGGCGGGCGGGAAAGCTTCGATCTGGCCCGCCTGGGTCGCGCCGCGCCGCCGTCCAGCCAACCGGTCGCCGCCACCCTGCCGCCGCCCGAGGCCGATCAGCGCCTGGACTGGCTGCGCGACGAGCTGACCGGCCTGGGGCCCTCGGCCGCCGATCTGCACGCCGGCCTGGACCACCTGGCCTCGCTGCTGGCCGCCGGCCAGGTGCGCCTGGTGATCAACTGCGCCGGCTACACCGACGTGGACCAGGCCGAGTCCGAGCCCGAGGCCGCCCTGGCCGCCAACACCCAGGGGGCCGGGGCGGTGGCCCGGCTTTGCGCCCGTCACGGGGTGCGCCTGGTGCATGTCTCCACCGACTACGTCTTCGACGGACAGGCGCGGCGGCCCTATCGCGAGGACGACCCGGCTCGGCCGCTATCGGTCTATGGCCGCAGCAAATTGGAGGGCGAGCGCCTGGTGCGCGAACACCTGCCCTCGGCCCTGATCGTGCGCAGCGCTTGGCTCTTTGGGCCCGGACGCGCCAATTTCGTCACCAAGATCCTGGCCCAGGCCCGGACCGGCCGGGCCTTCGCGGTGGTCGACGACCAGGTGGGCAGCCCCACCTTCACCGTCGATCTGGCCCTGGCCATCGTGACCCTGGGCCGGCGGGGAGCCTCCGGTCTGCTGCACCTGGTCAACGTCGGCCAGGCTTCACGCTTCGAGCTGGCCCGCCAGACCCTGGCCATCGCCGGCCTGGACCCGGAACTGGTCCGGCCCACGACCACCGCCGCCCTGGCCGCGCCGGCCGCGCGGCCGGCTTGGTCGGTCTTGGACGGCCGGCGGGCGTCCCGCCTCTTGGGCCAGCCCCAGCCCACCTGGCTGGACGCCCTGCGCCGTTATCTGCTATCAACCGAGGAGAAAGAGGCTTGAAACGCGTATTGGTGACCGGGGGCGGGGGGTTCATCGGCTCCCACCTGGTGGAGGCCCTGCTGCGCCAGGGTCATGAGGTGCTCTGCCTGGACAACTTCTTCACCGGCAGCAAGGCCAACGTCTATCACCTGCTGGGCCAGCCCCGCTTCGAGCTGATCCGCCACGACGTGGTGGAGCCCATCCTCTTGGAGGTGGACCAGATCTACAACCTGGCCTGCCCGGCCAGCCCGGTGCACTACCAGTACAACCCGGTCAAGACGGTCAAGACCAACGTCCTGGGAACCCTGAACATGCTGGGCCTGGCCAAGCGGGTCAAGGCCCGCATTCTGCAAGCCTCCACCAGCGAGGTCTATGGCGATCCCCAGATCCATCCCCAGACCGAGGACTACTGGGGCCATGTCAATCCCATCGGCTTGCGCTCCTGCTACGACGAAGGCAAGCGCCTGGCCGAGACCCTGATGTTCGACTACCACCGCATGAGCGGAGTGGACATCCGGGTGGCGCGCATCTTCAACACCTACGGCCCCCGGATGGCGGTCAACGACGGTCGGGTGGTGAGCAACTTCGTGGTCCAGGCGCTCAAGGGCCTGCCCATCACGGTCTACGGCCAGGGTAGCCAGACCCGTTCTTTCTGTTATATCGATGATATGGTCGCCGGTCTGATGGCCCTGATGGAGGCCGAGGACTTCAACGGCCCGGTCAACCTGGGCAACCCCGGGGAGTTCACCATCCTGGAGCTGGCCCGCAAGGTGGTGGCCATGACCGGCTCCACCAGCGAGATCATCTTCGCTCCCCTGCCGGCCGACGATCCGGTCCAGCGCCGGCCGGACATCACCCTGGCCCGGCGGAAGCTGGGCTGGGAGCCCGGCGTGGCCCTGGAGGAGGGCCTGCGACCCACCATCGCCGATTTCCGCCAGCGCTTGGGCCTGGGGGGATAGGGGCGTGGGCGCCCGCTATCCCGAGCGTCCGGTGGTGGGAGTCTCGGGGGTGGTCCTGGCTGGGGGCAAGGTGCTCCTGGTCCAGCGCGGCCGGCCGCCGGGGGTGGGACTGTGGTCCCTGCCGGGCGGCGCGGTGGAACTGGGCGAGAGCCTGGCCGAGGCCTGCGCCCGCGAGATCCGGGAAGAGACCGGGGTGGAGGCGGTGGTGGGCCCCCTGGTGGGGGTCTTCGAGCGCCGCCTGCGCGATGAACAGGGTAGTTTCGAGTATCATTACGTGCTGTTGGATTATCTCTGCCACGCCGACCCCGCCACCCAACCCCGGGCCGGGGACGACGCCGACCAGGCGGCCTGGGTCCCCCTGGAAGACATCGACGCCTACCATCTCACTCCTGACACCGCCCAGGTGATCCGCGACGCCGCCACCATGGCCGCCCGCCCCGCCTGACGCCTCCCTCTGGCGCCGTCCGCCCGCCCGGCGGTTGCGATTGTGCAAACCCGCGATCAACGGGGGCAATCCAGCGTCGCTATTGGGTTGACACTGTCCTTTGGGATTGCTATTGTGCGGCAGATTTCGGCGGACGGGCTTCGCTCCGTCAAATCGGGGGTGAGGGAATCCATAATCAATAACGTCCCTTGACCGCGGCGCGGGTCGGTTCCCGTTCGCGGCAGGCGGCCCCGCTTGCGGGGCGATCACTTGCTTGAGCAGAGGCATGGCCATATGACAACGCATGAGCAAGGACAGGCGAAACGGTCCCCTGCGGATTGGTTGCTGTTCGTGGTGGGGTTCGTTCTCTTCTCCGCTTTGGGGTTCTGGGGCACGCCAGCCCTTCTCTACGCCGAGAAGCCCCAGCCGTTCCAGTTCAGCCACAAGCTGCACATGGAGCAGGTCAGCGACGGATGCAAGAGCTGTCACTACTTCCGTGAGGACGGCTCCTTCAACGGCATCCCGGCCCTGGAGAAGTGCAAGGACTGCCACTCCGACACTCCCAACGGCGACACGCCGCAGGAGAAGGTCTTCGTCGAGCAGTACCTGAACCAGAACCGTGACGTGCCCTGGCTGGTCTACGCGCGCCAGCCCGACTGCGTCTTCTTCTCCCACGCGGCCCACGCCGAGAACGCCGGCCTGGAATGCGCCAAGTGCCATGGCGAGCACGGAGAATCCACCTCCCTGCGCCGTTATGAGTACAACCGACTCACCGGTTACAGCCGCGATATCTGGGGCTGGAACATTCTGGGTCTGGGTGGCCCTCCCAAGCGCATGAAGATGGACGATTGCGCCAATTGCCACCGGGACAACGGCGTGCGCGACGCCTGCTTCGTGTGCCACAAGTAGGCGGCCACCATTTCTGGGGAGAACTCTGATGAATTGGGATAGACGAGCTTTCGTGAAGTTCGCCGTGGGAGCGGTGGTCGGCATCCACGCCAGCCCGCTGGTCCCCAAACTCATGGACGACTCGGCCATCTGGACCCAGAATTGGAATTGGGTCCCCACGCCCGAGAAGGGCGCCCTGGCCTTCGCCAACTCCGTCAACCCCGAGACCGGCACGGGCGTGCGCGCCCGGCTGATCAAGGGCCGCCTCCAGGGCGAGCGCCTGATCCGCATCGAGGGCGACGACCAGCACCCGGCCAGCCGGGGCGGCGTGGTCCCGGCCGACGCCGCCGCTCCGCAGAACATGTACTACGGCGACTTCCGGGTGCAGACGCCCCTGATCTGGGATCCCCTGAGCGGCATTCACAAGGCCGCCACCTGGGATCAGGCCCTGGACGTGGTGGCCGGCAAGCTGGCCGAACTTTACAAGGCCGGCAAGAGCCAGACCGTGGCCGCCATCGGGGCCGATCCCGAGAGCGTCTGCGGCGAGATCCTGAGCCGTTTCATGGCCGCCTACGGCTCGCCCAACCTGGCCTTCATGCCTTCGGCCAAGCAGACCCTGGCCCTGGCCGGCTGGGCCATGCTGGGCGAGCGCAACCTGGGCTTCGACCTGGACAACGCCAAGTACGTGGTCTCCTTCGGCACTCCATTATTGGAGGGCTTCGGGGCCCCGGTGGCGGTGCGCAAGGCTTTCGCCGGTTGGCGTCAGGACTACAAACGCACCGGCACCCT
>JAIUYB010000153.1 GCA_020216625.1 Desulfarculus sp. | reverse complement strand
CACCTCGCGCAGGGCCACCACGATCTCCTTGTTCTTGGACTCCAGGTAGGGCGGGGCCCCGTCCCGGAGCTGGCGCACCCGCTTGGCGGCCAGGTGCACCAGGGCGAAGCGGTTATCGATCTTTTCCAGGCAATCCTCGACCGTGACTCTGGCCATGGGAACCTTCCTTGCCCCTCCGGGCGTCAATGCATCGACTCATCATGCGCCGGGCCATCGGCCCGCGCTGGGGTTCATTTCTTTTCCGCGGGGTCGAACAGGGCGTCAACCCGTTTCAGCGAATCCGGCCTGACCCCGAAGACCCGGTCGTCGCCGGGGGTGGCCACCGCCAGCAAGCCGCTGGCCTGGTCCAACCCGCCGATCATGAGGCTCAGGTTGGCGGCCGGGCGGTCGGCCTCGGCCCCCAGGGCCACCTCGATCACGGTGCGGGCCGGCTGGAGGCCGTAGTCTCCTGACGGCAGGATCTTTTCCCACTTCAGGCCGGCCAGGTCCCAGATCAAAAAGTCCGGGCGCTCCTGTTCGTCGGGCTTGGTCTCGCCCGCCGGAGCGGGCTTGACCCGTTTCCAGCCCTCCCCGCCCTTGGCGTAGACCAACTCCCGGCCCTCTCGGCGCAGGGTCAGGCCGCTGGCCCGGGCGCGGTCCAGCTTTAGGACATGGCGCTCCACCAGGTCCAGGGGTTGACGCTCCAGGCGCTTGAGGCCGTCGGTGGCCACCTCCATCACCGGGCCCCCTTCCAGGCGGCGCAGGTGACGTCGGTCCTGGTTCGGAACCTGGCCGCCAATGGCCAGCCCCAGCTTCTGGCCCTTTTCCAGGGTCAGCCAGAGGCCCTCGGCGGGTTTGTCCAACCCCAGCTTGGCCAGATCGAAGCCCTGGTCGACGAAGGCCAGGGCCTGCAGGCCGTGAATCTGGAACAGCAGATCCTCCACCGCCCGGGGATCGGCCGGCCCCTGGCCCTCCAGGGTCCAGACCGGGTCGGAACCGCCCCGCTGGCGGGTCAGCACCAGATCCTTGCCGTTCAGGCGCAGCTCCAGACGCTCCACCGCGGAGACCACGAACTCCATCACCGTCTTGTCGCGCAGGTCAAAAAGGGTCCTGGCCAGGGAGCCGCGCACCTCGGCCGGGACCAGCCAGACCTCGGCCCGGTCGGGCGGGGCCAGGTAGAGCAGATCCTTGGAGGGGCTCAGGTCGCCCACCAAAACCTCGATCCGCTGCCCGCCGCGATCGGTCAGGGCCAGGCTCTGCCAGGGCTTGGCCAGGCCGAACTGGGCCGGATCCTCGGGCTTGGCCAGGCGCTCCTTGATCCGGGCGTCCATCAGCCCACCGAGCACCCGCCCCACCGCCAAGCCGTCGGCCGGGGCCTGCAGGGGGCTGGTGATCTGCCAACGGTGCTCCTGATCCCGGCGTTCGATGCGCACCGGCTGGGGGAAGGCCTCCCCGCCCAGCTCCAGGACGGTCACCGCTTGCGGATCGGTCAGGCTAACCACCCGGCTGGCCTGGTCCTTTTCCCGGGTGCTGTCCCGCTCCAGGCTGTCGGTGATGAACCAGGCCGCGGCGGCGGCGGCCAGGGCCAACACCCAGAGGATGAGCTGACGGACCTTCATGCCGCGCGCCTCCGCCGCCGCACCACCACCACCACCCCCAGGATGACGAAGCCCAGGGGCAACAGGATCACCGGAACCACCAAGGCCATCAAAGCCTGCTCGGGTTGGAGCAAAAGCGGCTGGCTGGCCTTCTGCTTGGGCCGCAGGGTGATCTGGTCTTTCTCTTCGGCCAGGAAGCCCACCGTGTTGAGCAGCAAATCGCGGTTGCCGGCCTGGTTCAGGTGGGCGTTGAGCGCGAAGTCGCTGTCGCCGATCACCACCAAATGGCCCACCACCGGCTTGTCATCGCTTTCCGAGGGCTTGTCCGACGCCTGGTCTTTCTTCTCGGCCGACGCGAGGTCCAGGACCGCGCCCAGGACCAGGGGCCCCTGGCTGTCCCGGCCTTGATCGAAGCTGGCCTTGCCGCTGACCAGCGCGCCCAGGTCGGTCTCGCCCCAGGCGCTGGCGGTGGTTTTGAGCAGCTCCACCGCCTTGATCCCGGCCGGCAGGGGTTGGACCAGCTCCAGGGAGCGGGCCAGGGGGAAATAGGTGAACACCCCCTGCAGGGGGCGGGTGATCTGGTGCTCGCCATAGTTGGCCACCAGCGGCCAGGCCGGGCTGGCCCCCACCAGGCTGCTGGCCTGGTCCAGGACCAGGTCATCGCGGAGCTTCACCCCACGGGCGAGCAACCAGGAGCTCAGCCCGGCGTCCTGCTGGGGATCGAGCATGACCAGCATCCCGCCACCCCGGGCCAGATAGTCGCCCAGGGCCTGGGTCTCGGCCTCCAGCAGCGCGTGCCTGGGCCCGGCCACCACCACCACCGCCGCGTCGGCCGGCACGGTCTTGGCCTGGACCAAGAGGAGCGGCTTGACCTGGTAGTTCTGCTCGGCCACCGCCGACTTGAGCTGGGAGTAGCCCTCCTGGCCGGTCTCCTCCAGGCTCCGCTCGCCGTGACCGGTGAGGAAATAGACGACCTTGCCCCCCTGGCGGCCCAGGCGCAACAGGCCGTTGGTGATCTCGTTCTCCTCGGGCAGCTTGACCTGCTCGTGCTTTTCGCCCCGGACCAGGACGATGGTCCCGTAGTTGCGCACCTCGTAACGCTTGGCCAGGGCCGGCTCGCGGTCCGGATCCACCACCCGCCAGGTGAACTGGGGGCTGACGTAGGCGTACTGGGTCAGCAGGTCCTGAACCTTTTCCTTGCCGGCCTGTCCCTCCTTGAAGAAGGCCAGGACCTGCACCGGCTGCTCCAGCTTGGCCAGCAGCTCCTTGGTCTGGGGCGAAAGGGTGTACTGTCCGCCCTGGGAGAGATCCCACCGTTGGTGGTGGCGGGCGGCCAGGGCTCCCAAAAAGATCACCAGGGCCAGAACCACCAGCACGCTGGCCCCGGCCCCCAGGCCCAGCCGGGCCGAGCGCTTGGCCAAAAAGAGCTTTAGCTCGGCCAGGCCGGCCAGGGCGGCGATCAGAAGCGCCCCGCCCCCGGCGGCCATGACCCACAAGCCGTTGCCGGAGTTGACCAGCGAGGTGGCGTAGTAGAACCCGCCCACCGCCAACAGGATCAGGCCCAGCCAGGCCAGCCACTTGGCCACCGGATTGGTCCGCTTCACGCCTTCCACCGCTTGGCCTCCAGGGTGCGTATGGTCACGAAAAGGAAGAACCCGATGAACAGGATGAAGTAGGCCACGTCGGCGGTGTCGATCAGGCCCTTGGGGAAGCCCTCGAAGTGCGGGCCCAGGGCCAGGGCCTTCAGGGCCTCGCCCAACGAGCCGCCCACCAGGTTGCCCGACCAGCCCACCACCCAGAGCATCAACAGGGCCACGAAGCTTAGCACCCCGGAGACGATCTGGTTCTCGGTCAGCGCCGAGGCCAAAAGCCCCAGGGCGATGAAGGCCCCGCCCATGAAAATCAGGCCCAGATAGCCGGCCAGGATGGCCGGCAGGTGGGGCTGGCCCAGCCAGAACAGGATCGCCACCTGGGCCAGGGTGGGCAGCAGGATCAGGGCGAACATGGTCAGGGCGGCCAGGAACTTGCCCCACACCACGCTGGCGTCGCTCAGGGGGTAGGACAGGAGCAGCTCGATGGTGCCGGAGCGCTTCTCCTCGCTCAAAAGGCGCATGGTCAAAAGCGGGCTGATCAGCATCAGCATCACCGACCAGTTGGACATCAGGGGGGCCATCAGCATCTCCTGGAGGTTGAGGGTGACCCCCCAGGGCTGCTGCATGGCCTGCATGCTGGCCATGCTGTAATAGAGCAGGCCGCTGTAGAAGAAATAGCCGGTCAGAGCCACGAAGCAAGTCCAGAGCACGTAGGCGATGGGCGAGCAGAAATAGGCCCGCATCTCCTTGCGAAAGATGGCGGCGGTGGCGCTCATGCCGCGTCCTCCCCGGCCGAGTTCTCGGCCTCGGCGGTGGCCGCGGACTCACTGGTGATCAGCTGCACGAAGACCTCCTCCAGGCTCTGGGCGATGGGAGTCAGCTCCACCAACCCGGCCCCGGACTCCACCACCGCCTTGGCCAGGGACGCCCGGAGGGCCGGGTCGGCGGCGGCGGTCAGGCTGAAGACCGCCACCCCGGGCTGGTCGGCCGGAGCGGCCTCGGGATGAACCCCCTCCACCCCCGGAAGGTCCAGGAGCAACGCCAGCAACCGGGCCGGATCGCCCAGTGCGGCCAGGCGCAGGCGGCTGTTGCCGGCCTGTTCCGGTCGCAACAGGCTGGGCGGCCCCTGGGCCACCAGACGGCCCTGGTTGATGATCACCACCCGTTCGCAGGTGGCGGCCACCTCGGGCAGGATGTGGCTGGAGAGGATCACGGTCTTGCTGCCGGCCATCTCCTTGATCAGAGAGCGAATCTCCACGATCTGGCGCGGGTCCAGGCCGATGGTGGGCTCGTCCAGGATCAGCACCGGCGGGTCGGCCACCAGGGCCTGGGCCAGACCCACCCGCTGGCGATAGCCCTTGGAGAGCTGCTTGATCAACTGGCCGGCCCGGTCGGCGATGCCGGTGGCCTCCATCACCCGTTTGGTCTCGCGCCGGGCCTCCAGGCCCTTCAGCCCCTTGGCCCCGCCCACGAAGTCCAGGTATTCCCGCACCCGCATGTCCACGTAAAGCGGTACGTTCTCGGGCAGGTAGCCCACCGCCCGCCGCGCGGCCAGGGGGTCGTCCACCACGTCGTGGCCGGCGATGGTGGCGCTGCCGGAGCTGGGGGGGAAATAGCCGGTCAGGATGCGCATGGTGGTGGTTTTGCCGGCGCCGTTGGGGCCCAAAAAGCCCAGGATTTCGCCGGCGGCCACGCTGAAATCCAGCCCATCCACGGCCAGGTGGTCGCCAAAGCGCTTGCGCAGGTCCTTGACCTCGATCATGGCCATCAATTCCTTCCTGGCGTTTGCGCTCCCGGCCGGGAGGCCGGTGGTTGTCCAGTCACCGTGGGCCGGCTGGACCCACGGATCGACGAAAGGGGCGGAGACGGGGTCCAGGGCCAGGTGGGAGCTCCCCGGATGGCCGAAGCCCCACCGGATTACCGGCCAAATGTGAATTTTTACCAGGCGGGGGCGGACGTGTAAAGCCCCGGGGTCAGGACTGGCGCGGGCCACCCTTGACCGGTCCGCAGGCCAGGAGGTACAGCGGCCAGCCCCGGGGGGGCAGGCCGGCGGCCTCGGCCAACTCGCGATCGTAGAAGGCCCCCACCCCGCAGCATCCCAGGCCCTGCGCGGTGGCGGCCAGATAGAGACGCTGGCCGGCCCGACCGGCGAAAAGCATGGCGTGGCGGTAGGTTCGCGGTCCGCCATTTTCTTGCAACAGCTCCAAGTCGGCCCAGAGCAAGAGGACCAGGCTGGCCTGGCCCACCCAGAGCTGGTTGAGGCAGGCCGTGGCCACCCGGACGCGCTGGTCCACCGCCCCCAGGGGGGCCAGGGCCCGCTCCCGGGGCAGGTAGAGATACACTCCGGCCGAAAGCTCTCCGCCCGGACCCAGGAGCACCGTGGCCAGGCAAGGGCCCTGGTCGGGCAGGGCGGCGGCCAACAGGCGGGCCACCTGCCCGGCATCCAGGAGTCCAGGCACGAAATTGCGTCGCGAACGGCGGCTGGCCAGCACCGCCCGGAGGTCCGGGCCGCCGGCCTCGGGCGCGGGCAAGGGGATGGGCTCGGCGGAAAACTTGGGCCGGGGCCAGAGCCGGGGCGGGGCCGCTTCGTCCAACATCCCCTCGGCATGGGCGTTGAGCACCGCCGCATCGCGCCCCACCCGGGCCGATAGCGGCAGGGACTGGCGGTCGAAGGGAGGCAGGCCGGCCTGGTCCGGGCCGGGCGTGGCCGGAGCCGGACCAGCGGTTAAGATCACCAAGGCCGCCTCGTCGTCGCTGGCCAGCCCCAAGAAAACATTGACGGATCGGTCCGGGAAATCCAGAACCGGACGCGCGGGGAAGCCGGCGGCGGCCGTGGCCAGCTCCAGGTTGGCGGCCAGATGGCCAGCGTCCAGCAGACAATAACGATAGGCCCGGGCGCGGTATTTCCACAGGCTGCGCCAATAGTAGGCGCTGATGAAGAAATGCAGCATCGT
>JAIUYB010000152.1 GCA_020216625.1 Desulfarculus sp. | reverse complement strand
AGGCCACACCGCGCGAGGGAGGTCATCAGGAAATCGAAGGCCCTTGGCATGGCTTTTTGCACCAAGCTGCAAAAACGCATGCCAAGGGCCTTTCCGCCTCCCGGCGCCTGGCCGGGAGGCGGGCGTTCGCCGCTGGCCTACCGGGCCGGAGGCAGGCCCAAAAGCACCCGCGCCTCGGCGCAGGTGGCCACCTCGCGTTGCATCTCGCGGGCGATGCGCACCGTGCGCTCCACGAACTGGGCGTTGCTCTCGGCCTTGACCCCGCGCGAGAGATAAAGGTTGTCCTCGAAGCCCACCCGTACGTTTCCGCCCAACAGCATGGCGTGGGTGGTCAGAGGCAGTTGGTTGGCGCCGGTGCCCAGGGCCGACCAGCGGCACCCTTTAGGCAAACGGGCCTTGAGGGCCAGTAGCGCCTCCAGGTCCGCCGGCATGCCCCAGGGGATGCCCAGGCAGAGCTGGAAGTATGGCGGATCGGCGACGAGGCCCTTGTTGATAAGGTCTATGGCCTGCAACACCTGCCCCACCTCGAACACCTCCATCTCCGGCTTGACTCCAGCCGCCAGCATGCGCTGGGCCGCCTTCTCCACCCACTCAGCCTCGTTGATGAAGACCCGGCCGCGGAAGTTCATGCTGCCCACGTCCAGGGAGCAGAGGTCGGGCTTCAGCTCCAGGGGCATCAGCCGCTGCTCGCCCACGTCGTCTCCCTTGAGGTTGAAGCCGCTGGTGGTGAGATTGACCAGCATGTCGCTCTCGGCCCGGACCCGCTCCACCACCTCGCCGAATAGTTCGCGGCGGAAGTCCGGGGCGCCGGTCTGGGGGTCGCGCACATGCACGTGCACCACCGCCGCCCCGGCCCGCCAGCAGCGCAGGGCCTCGGCCGCGATTTCGGCCGGGGTGTGGGGCAGGTTGGGGTTCTGGGATCGGCTGGGGCCGGATCCGGTGACCGCGGCGGTGATGATCAATTTGTCCATGAGATAGCTCCTTGGGTTTAACGGCCGTCCTGGTCCAGCATTTGCTCCACGCGCTCGGCCAAGGCCAGGCTGGCGGTGAGACCGGGGCTGTCTATGCCCAGCAGGTTGAGGCAGCGGGGCTCGCGGGGGCTGAACTCCAGGACCCAGTCCTGGTGGCCCACCATGCGGGCCTGGATGCCCACCTGGTGGGGCTCCAGGTCTTCGAGCCGCAGGCCAGGGAAAAAGGCGGAGACCTTGTCCAGGAAATCTTTCATGGGTCGGTATTCCCCGCTGAACTCCTCCTTGTCCCGGGCCGGCCGCTGCAGGGGGCAGACCGTCACCACCTGGCCGATCACGGTCTGGCCGTCGGGACCGGTTTCCAAGGTGGGGGTCAGGTGGACACCCACCGTGAAATAAACGCCTTGGGGAGTGACAAGCTTCTGGGGGGTGGGGTAGATGTTCATGCCCACCAGGCCCAGGTCGGGCCGCTTGTGGCGGTAGAACTTGGCCGCCTCGCCCCGCACCGGATCGATCTGGTAGGCCGATTGCGGGTCCACCAGGCGGGCCACCTCGTCGCTGTAGAGCCCGCCGCAGTTCACCAGCAGCCCGCAGAGGAAGCTGTCGGTCGCCCCATCGCGATAGGTGATGGTCAACTCCAGGCCTTCGGGCGTGGCCTTCACGCCGCTCAGGCTAGTCTGGGTCAGATAGGTGGCCCCGGCGTTGCTGCCTTGAGCATAGAGCCGGTGGACATAGGCGGCGGCGTCGATGATGCCGCTGGTGGGCAGGTGTAGGGCCTCCACCGCCTTGACCTGGGGCTCCATCTCCCGGGCCCTGGCGCCGCTGATGATCTCCGCCGGAACCTGGTTGCCCAGGGCCCGCTGGCGATAGAGCTCCAGGATGGGCTTTTCATGCTCCTCCACCGCCACCACCAGCTTGCCGCAACGGCGATGGGGCACTGCGTGGCGCGCGCAGAAATCATAGAGCATCTCCACGCCCCGGGCGCAAAGGCCGGCCTTCAGGGGCCGGGTCTCGGGGTCGTAGTAGAGGCCGGCGTGGATCACCCCAGAGTTGCGGGTGGACTGGTTTTCGCCCTGGCTCACGCCGGAGTTCTTCTCCAGCACGAACACCTCCCGGCCCTGCCGAGCCAGGTTCAGCGCCACGGCGCAACCAACCGCACCAGCCCCCACCACGCATACCGGTGTCCGTTCACTCATGCTGCCATATCTCCTGTGATCTGGGACGCAACCGCCAGCACGGAGCCGGCCTGTTCCGTATAGCGAAACCAACGGCCGGCTTTTGGTGCGAATACGGTTGACACGCGAGCGATAGCTATATTATAAAACTTTTAATCAAATTTCATATAAATTCGCACCTGGCATCATCGAGCGTTCGACGCGGCCCACCTGACCAGTCACCCCCGCACCCAGCGGGCCAACGGCGAGGGAACCATGAAAGGCGCTGGCACCCTGCCTGACAAGGCCTACGCCCAATTGAAGCACATGTTCCTGTCCGACCAGCTAGTCAGTGGACAAAAACTTCGTTACCAGGACTTGGCCAAGCGGCTGGGGATGAGCCAAACCCCGGTGATCATGGCCTTGGTTCGCCTGGAGGACGAAGGCCTGGTCCGGTCCGAGGCCAACAAGGGCTACTTCGTGCCGGAGCTGGACCTGGAGGAGGCCCGGGAGCTTTACGAGGTCCGCCTGCTCCTGGAGGTGTTCCTGGTGCCCAAGGTGGTGGACAACCTCACCGACGAAAACCTAGCCGAGTTGGAAGCCCTGCGCCAGTCCCACCGCCAAGTGCGGGGCCAGGTCTACCAGCGCGAACGCCTTTGGCGCGACGCCCAGTTGCATGTGGCCCTGGCCTCCCTGAGCGGCAACCAGGTGGTCACCCGCATCCTGCGCCAGGTCTTCGATCTCCTTTATCTGCGCTACCGGCCCGAGATCCTTTCTCCCGGTCGCCTGGAGGAGGCCGAGTCCGAGCACGCTTTGCTATTCGAGGCGTTGCACGCCCGTGACGCCCTGGCGGCGGCCGAGCTGCTGCGCCAGCATGTCGAGCGCGGCCAGTGGCACATCCTTAACGGCCTGCGCCAACAAGTCGAGGCTCGCGAGGCCATGATGCAAAACATGGGCACCGACCTGGCCCTGGCCGCCGTGGGGGCGGGAACGGCTGTCTCCGCCACCCGCCGCCGGAGAAGCGCGAAGGCTTCAGTCGAATAGGGACCATACCTGCAATGGAGGAAAAGTGATGAAAAAATTCTGGGTGATGGGACTGGTTTCCGCCTTGCTGCTGGCCTTGGCGGCTCCTGGCGTCATGGCTGCGGAGCAAAAATTCATTCGCATGTTCAGCGGGCCCGAGGGCGGCTCCTGGTATCCCCTGGGCGCGGCCATGATGTCGGTGTTGGAGAAAAAGATCCCCGGCATCAGCACCAGCAACGGCCCTGGCGGCGGCGTGGGCAACTGCAAGGCCGTGCATGCCAAGCGGGCCGATCTGGGTTGGACCTACACCCACACCTCCTACGCAGCCATCCAGGGCCTGCATCCCTTTGACAAGAAATACGACAACATCCGCCACCTGATGTCGCTCTACCCCGGTGTGTTCCAGATGGCCGTGCCCCGCAACAGCGACATCAAGAGCCCGGCCGACATGGCCAACAAGCGCATCGTGCCCGGCGTCACCGGCTTCACTGGCACCATCATCGCCGAGCAGGTTTTGCAGGCCTATGACCTGACCTTCGACAAGATCAAGCAAAACGGCGGCACCGTGACCTTCGTGGGCTACGCCGACAGCGCCGCCCTGCTCAAGGACGGCCACAGCGACGTTTACATGGCCGTCACCAGCCTGCCCCAGGCCACCATCCTGGATCTCAACTTCCAGCCCGGCATCCGCCTGATCGGCGTGGATGACGCCCATATGAAGAAGATCCTGGAGATCGAGCCCGGCCTGATGCCCTACACCGTTCCTCCCAACACCTATGACGGCCAGACCGCGCCGGTGCTGACTCCGGCCACCGTGACCCAGATCATCGTTGGCAAGGACGTTCCCGACGAGATGGTCTACCAGATCGTGAAGACCCTGTATGACTCCTGGCCCGAGCTGGCCCAGGTCAAGAAGAAGGACATCGAGGACAGCAAGCCCGACCAGGCCCTTTTGGGCAACCGCATCGAGGTCCATCCCGGCGCGTTGAAATACTACAAGGAAAAGGGCTACGCCAAGTAGCCAGCGCATTGGGGTCCGGCCGGCGGCGGCCGGACCCTTTGCCCATCGGCGCCTGCTGTGAAAGACAACCGAGAATCCGCCCCTGGCGCGGAGATTACGATTGTGTCAGATGAAAGCGTGATCGATTACCAGGAAGGGCAGAAACAATCAGTCCTGGAATGGCTGATGGAGCAGCCCAAGAGCATCTTCCGCTATCCGGTCGAGCTCACGGTATGCGTGCTCTCCATCGCGCTAAGCATATTCCATCTTTACGTGGCCTATGCCGGATCGCTGGAGGCCCACTCCTTCCGCTCCACCCACCTGGCCTTCATTCTGGTGCTGTGCTTTCTTCTCAAGCCGCTGGGCCGGGCCAAGTGGACCGATCCCAAAAATTGGTGGTTCGCGGTAGACCTGCTTCTTATCGCCTTGGTGATCTGCATCCAGATCTACGTGATCTGGGACATCGAAAAGTTCATCATGCGCCAGGGCGATCTCAACGACTACGACTACTGGTTCGGCACCATCACCATCATCTTGCTCCTGGAGGCCACCCGGCGGTCAGTGGGCTGGGCCATGGTGGTCATCGCCGGTTTCTTCCTGCTTCACACCGCCTTCAGCGACTGGTTCCCCGGACCGCTGCACGGACCGCCCTCGGACTGGTTCACCATCCTTGACTACCAGTTCATGGCCGAAAACGGCATCTACGGCATTCCGTTGATGACCATGGCCACCTACATCTTCCTGTTCATCCTGTTCGGGGCCATTTTGGTGCGCTCCGGAGCCGGACGGTTCTTCATCAACGTGGCGGTGGCGCTCACCGGCAGCCGAGTCGGGGGGCCGGCCAAGGCGGCGGTGGTCAGCTCCTGCCTCATGGCCTCGGTTTCCGGTTCGGCGGTGGCCAACGTGGTCACCACCGGCACCTTCACCATCCCGCTGATGAAGCGCATCGGCTACCGCCCGCCCTTCGCCGGGGCGGTGGAGGCCTGCGCCAGCAGCGGAGGGCAGATCATGCCCCCGGTGATGGGCGCGGCGGCCTTCATCATCGCCGAGTTCCTGAACGTGCCCTACCTCAAGGTGGCTTTGGCCTCGCTCTTTCCGGCCTTGATGTACTTCTTCACCATCTATGTGATGGTGCACTTCGAGGCTCGCAAGACCGGCATGAGCCGCCTGAGCCGCGCGGAATTGCCCGACCTCAAGAAAGAAATCAAACGCGGCGGCCATCTGTTCCTGGCCATCATCATCATCGTGGGCCTGATGGTCATGGGCTACACCCCGATGTTCGCCGCCTTCTGGGCCATCATCGCCACCATCCTGCTCTCTTTCCTGCGCAAGGAAACCCGGATGTCCCCGGTGGATCTCCTCTCGGCCTTCGAGGAGGGAGCGCGCGAGGCGGTGAGCGTGTCGGTGGCCTGCGCCACGGCCGGTATCGTCATCGGTTGCGTCTTCGTCTCCGGCCTGGGGCTCAAGCTCACCACCATCCTGGTGGCCATCGCCGGCAACCAGCTCTGGGGCGTGCTGATCTTGACCGCCTTCGTGTCCATGATCCTGGGCATGGGGTTGACCACCACCGCGGTCTACATCACCCTGGCGGCCTTGGTCATCCCCGCCATCGTCAACATGGGCGTGGACCCCATGGCGGCCAACCTTTTCGCCTTCTACTTCGGCCTGGTCTCGGCCATCACCCCGCCGGTGGCCCTGGCCTCCTTCGCCGCCGCCGGCATCGCCGGAGCCAACCCCATGACCACGGGCTGGATCTCCATGCGCCTGGGCATCAGCAAGTACATCCTGCCCTTCGTTTTCGTCTACAATCCGGGCATGCTCTTCGTGGGTGATTGGCTCAGCATCATCGTCAGCATCACCAGCGGCTTCGGTGGGCTCTACGCCCTGACCATCTTCACCGAGGGCTGGCTCATGGAAAAGGCCGGCTGGCCCACCCGGATCCTGGCCGCGGCCGCCAGTCCGCTGCTGTTCCATCCCGATGTCTGGACCGACGTGGTGGGCTGGATT
>JAIUYB010000151.1 GCA_020216625.1 Desulfarculus sp. | reverse complement strand
GGAGGCCTGGAGGGGAACCTTTTGTTCACAAAAGGTTCCCCTCCAGCCTGGCTCTCACAAATGATCGATCATGCCGGCCAGGTAGCCGGCGCCGAAGCCGTTGTCGATGTTGACCACGCTCAGGCCGGGGGCGCAGGAGTTGAGCATGCCCAACAGGGCGGCCAGGCCGCCGAAGGCGGTGCCGTAGCCCACGCTGGTGGGCACCGCGATCACCGGGCGGTCCACCAGGCCAGCCACCACCGAGGGCAGCGCGCCCTCCATGCCGGCCACCACCACGAAACAGGTGGCCCGCTCCAGGACCTCGCGGCTGGCCAGCAGGCGGTGCAGCCCGGCCACGCCCACGTCGTAGAGGGTCTCCACCTTGGAGCCCATCAGGCGGGCGGTGGTGGCGGCCTCCTCGGCCACCGGCAGGTCGCTGGTGCCGGCGGCCACCACCGCGATCAGGCCCTTGCCCGGCCGGGAGCCGCCCTTGGCCATGATGGTCAGGCAGCGGCAGGCGGGCTGGTACTCCAGCTCCGGGAACTGCTCGCGCACCGCGGCGGCCTTGTCGGCATCCACCCGGGTGGCCAGCACCGCCGCGCCCTGGGCGTGGATGGCCCGGGCGATGGCCACGATCTGTTCGGCGGTCTTGCCCTGGCCGAAGATCACCTCGGGAAAGCCCTGGCGCAGCACCCGGTGGTGGTCCACCCGGGCGAAGCCCAGGTCCTCGAAGGGCAGTGACTTGAGGCGGCCCAGGGCCTGGTCGGGGCTGGTGTCGCCGCTGGCCACGGCCTCCAACAGTTGCTTGAGCTTGTCGGTGGTCACGTCCGACCCTTGTCGCGAGGTTGGGGTTGATCCCGGCCGGGTCTTCCGGCCGGCGCGGGGCTGGTCATCCGATCGGCTGAATTGACTCCAGCCCCGGAAGCCGGCAAAGTCAACGGGTCGACTTCCTTGACTTCCTGTTATAGTGAATACGTATTCTATCCTGGCCGCCCCGCGGCCGCCAACCCGATGACCTACCAAGGTTGGAGGATCATGACGCCAGTTTCCGGCAACGACGCCACCCAGGAGGCCTGGGTGGAGGTGATGCTCCTGGCCCCGGCCGCCCAGGCCGACGCCGCCGCCGACTACCTGGTGGCCCTGACCGGACACGGGGTGGAGATCGATGATTCGCAAGCGCCGCCGGCCCCGGTGATGGTCAAGGGCTTCCTGGCCGCCGGGGCCGACCTGGCCGCCCAGCAGGCCGCCCTGCGCCGCTACGCCCAGGAGCTGGGTCTGGCGGCGGGCCAGGAGGTGATGGTCAGCTTCCAGAACCTGGCGGACCAGGACTGGGGCGAGAACTGGAAGCGCCATTTCCGGCCCCGGGCCCTGACCAAGCGCCTGGTGGTGGCCCCGCCCTGGGAGCGGGCCGAACTCAATCCCGGCCAGGTGGAGATCGTCATCGATCCCGGCCAGGCCTTTGGCACCGGCCAGCACGAGTCCACCCTGCTCTGCCTGCGCCGCCTGGAGCACCTGGTGGGACGGGGGCAACTGCCGCCTCGGCTCTTGGACGTGGGCTGCGGCACCGGCATCCTGGGGCTAGCCTTCCTGTTGCTGGGCGGGCAGGAGGCCATCGGCATCGACCTGGACCCCCTGGCGGTGGAGGCCAGCCTGCACAACGCCGAGCTAAACCACCTGGCCGGGCGGCTGCACGCCAGTCTGACCCCCCTGGCCGAGCTGCCCGGGCGCTTCCCCCTGGTGGTGGCCAACCTCACCGCCAAGGACCTGGAGATGGTGGCCGCCGACCTGGTCACCCACCTGGCCCCGGCCGGCGAGCTGATCGTCTCGGGCCTTTTGGTGATGCAGATCAAGCAGGTCCGCGCCGCCCTGGAGGCCCACGGCCTGCGCCTGATCGAGCAGGACTCCCTGTCCGGCTGGGCCTCCCTGGTGATGGGCTAGAGTGAGCCAGCGCCGTTTCCTGGTCAGCCCGGCGGACCTGGACCAAGACCTGGTGGAGCTGGCCCCGGAGGAGGCGGCCCACGCCCTGAAGGTGCTGCGCCTGACCCCGGGCGACGGCCTCTGGCTCTTGGACGGGGCCGGCCGGCGCGCCCGGGCCAAGGTGGAGGCCGTCGCCAAGGGCCGGGTGAGCTGCCGGGTGCTGGAGCGTGAGACCCCGCCCCGCCCCTGGCCCCGCCTGGTGCTGCTCTGCGGCCTGCTCAAGGCCCCGGCCCTGGAGCTGTTGGCGGTGAAGCTGACCGAGCTGGCGGTGGACGAGGTGCGCTTAATCCCGACCCAGCGGGCGGTGCCCAAGCCCAAGCCCGGCCATGAGGCCCGCTTGCAGCGCCTGGCGGCCCAGGCCCTCAAACAATGCGGCGCGGCCTGGGCCCCCCTCTTCCACGCCCCGCAATCCCTGGCCTCGGCCCTGGCCGCCGCCCCGGACCCGGCCCGCAAGGTCATCCTCTACGAGGACGAGACCGGCCAATCCCTGGCCGGCGCCTTGGCCCGCCCGCCGGCGGCGGAGGAGGTCTGGGCCCTGGTGGGGCCGGAGGGTGGCTTCACCCCCGAGGAAGTGGCCCAGGCCCAGGCGGCGGGCTTTATCGCCTGCGGTCTGGGGCCGGTGATCCTGCGGGCCGAGACCGCCGCCCTGGCCTGCGCCGCCCTGGTCCGCTTCAACCCAGTGCCTGGGCTCCCATAGACGGCTCGGGGGACGCCTGGCCTTCGCCCGGGCCTCGCCCGCTCCCGTAGGGGCCTCGCGCGCGGGACCTCGCGCGGCTGAGGCCACCGGGACCAGCGTGGTTGGCCGAAAACCGCGCCGCTCGGCGGGGAGCCGACCGGCCAGGCCTCGATCTCAGAGCCACTTCTTGCGGTGGAAGTAAAAAAGCATCCCTCCGGCCACGCAGGCCATCAACAGCAACGCCGCCGGATAGCCCCAGGGCCATTTCAGCTCGGGCATGAACTCGAAGTTCATGCCGTAGACCCCGGCCAGAAAGGACAGGGGCATGAAGATGGTGGCGATGATGGTCAGCACCTTCATCACCTCGTTCAGGCGGTTGCTGATGCTGGAGAGATAGAGGTCCAGCATGCCGGCCAGCATTTCGCGGTAGTTGTCCACCGCGTCCATCACCTGCACCACGTGGTCGTAGGCGTCGCGCAGGTAGATCCGGGTGGAGTCCTGGAACAACTCGAATCCGCGCCGCTCCAGGGCCCCCACCACCTCGCGCAGGGGCCAGCCGCTCTTGCGCAGCAGCAGGCCCAGCCCGCGCAGGCGGTGCAGCTCCTTGAGGCTCTCGGGCGTGGGGCGGGTCAGGAGCTCGTCCTCCAACCCCTCGCAACGGTCGCCCATCACCTCCAGGGCCGGGAAATAGCAATCCACCACCGCGTCGATGAGTGAGTAGGCCAGGTAATCCGGGCCGCTGCGGCGGTGGCGGCTCTTGAGGTTCCGGATGCGTTGGGCGATGGGCTCAAAAAGGGGATGGTGGCTCTCCTGGAAGCTGAGCACGTAGTGTGGCCCCAGGATCAGGCTGATCTGCTCGCTGCGCCAGTCCTGGTCGTCTTCGTCCCAGAGCACCGCCCTTAGGACCAGGTACAGGTATTCGCCGTAGTCCTCCACCTTGGGCCGCTGGCTGGTGTTGACGATGTCCTCCTGCACCAGGGGGTGCAGACCGAAGGCCTGACCCAGGCAGGCCACCAGGTCGATGTCGTGCAGGCCCTCCACCCGCACCCAGGTCACCGAGGGGTGGCCGGCAAACTCGACGATCTGGGCCTGGTCGGGGTCGTTGACCTCGCGAAGATGCTCGGCGTCGTAGTCCAGGATGGCCACCCGGGTGGTCTCGGCGCGCAACCGTCCCACGTGCACCAGGGTGCCTGGGGGCAGGGCGGTGGTGTCGGCCAGGCGGCCAGAGGCTGGCGCCACGGACGCGGCCCTCCTAGTGGATGAAAGGGTTGGTGTCCCGCTCGGCCTTGACCGTGGATCTGGGGCTGGGGCCATAGTGGTGGCCGGGCCAGACCACGGTGTCGTCGGGCAGGGTCAGGATGCGCTCGGTGATGGACTTGTACATCACCGGCCAGGAGCCGCCGGGCAGGTCGGTTCGCCCCACCCCGCCCACGAACAGGGTGTCGCCGGTGAAGACGTGGCCCGGGGTGTAGAGGCAGACGCAGCCCGGGGAGTGGCCGGGGGTGTGGATCACCTTGAGGCGCACCTCCTGGCCGGCGGCGACCTCGTCGCCCTCTTGCAGGGTCTGGTCGGCCGGCGGGGTGCCGGCGCAGCCCAGCATGGCCGCGAACTGTTGGGCGTGGGGGCTGATCATGCCATCGGCGTCGCCCTGGTGGAGCAGAATCGGCGCGCCGGTCATCTCCTTGATGCGGGCGTTGCCGCAGGTGTGGTCGGGGTGGCCGTGGGTGTTGACGATCTTGGTGATGGTCAGGCCCCGGTCTTTGGCCTCGCGCAGGATGCGCTCCTCCTCCCCGGCCGGATCGATGACCACGGCCTCCTTGGTCTGGTCGCAGGCCACCAGGTAGGCGAAAACGCCCATCTGTCCCACCATGAGTTGGATGATTTGCATGTTTATCGGGCTCCTTGGCAGTGGGGGAGGCCGCGCGGGTCGATCCGGCGCGGGGGCAAGTCTGCGGTCAGGCTAGCAAAGGCCGGGCGAGGCGTCAACCGGCGGCGAGGAGGGGACCTCCCCGCCGCCGACGATCTCAGGCGAACGCGGGCTTGCGGCGCTCGAAAAAGGCCCTGATGCCCTCGGCGAAGTCGGGCAGGTCCACCATGCCCACGATGGCCTGGCGCTCCTCCTCCAGGATGGTCGCCAGGTCGCCCAGGCTGGCCTGGATGAGCAGGGCCTTGGTGGCCCGCAAAGCCTGGCGGGGGGCCTGGGCCAGCTGTCCGGCCACGGCCAGGGCCTCGGCCACCACCTGGTCGTCGGGCACCACCCGGTTGACCATGCCCCACTCCAGGGCCTCCCGGGCGGCCAACACCCGGCCCAGCAGGAAGAACTCGCTGGCCCGCTTGTGGCCGATCAGGCGGGTGACCAGGGCGCTGGTCCCGCCGTCGGGAGTCACCGCGATGCGGATGTAACCCGGGTCCAGGCGGGCGCCCTCGGCGGCCACCACCAGATCGCAGGCCAGGGCCCAGCCCAGGCCGGCCCCGGCCGCCACGCCGTTGAGCGCGCAGACCACCGGCTTGCCCAGACGGCGCAGGGTGATGATGCTGCGGTTGAGCACCGCCGCGATTTCGCTGAAGAAAGGCCCGGCGGATCGGCCCGAGGCCAGGATCTCGCCCATCAGACGCACGTTGCCGCCGGCGGCGAAGGCCTTGCCCGCGCCGGTGAGCACCACCGCCCGCACCGCGGCTTCGCGATCGGCCGCCTCCAGGGCCGCCACCAGCTCCGGGCCGCTCTTCTGGTCCAGGGGATTGAAAAACTGGGGCTGGTTCAGGGTCAGCAGGCGCACCGGACCCTGGTCCTCCACCAGAATCGTCTCGAATTGGCTCATGGGTCCTCCTGGTCTGCGCGTGCGGGTAAGGTCTTGCCGATTGGGAGGTTAAAGGATATTCTTGTAATCACCGTCAGTCAAGCCAGGCCGTGAGCCCCCGGGCATTCGTGGCCCCGCACGGATTCCGGGCCCAGCCCGCAACCATAGGCAAAGGCATCCATGGCCAAGGGTAGCAACAGTCAAACCAACTCCGCCCCGCCCCTCGCCAGCCGGCGCAACTTCCGTCTCTCGCCCCTGGAGATCATGGTCGGCGTCCTGATCGGCGTGGCCGTGCTCTATTTGATCACGGTCTGGTTCAGCGGTGGGTCCAGCCGGGAGGTGGAGAATCCCACGCCAGCCATCGTGCCCGGGTCCATGGTGGAGCGGGCGGTGGCCTCCAGCGAGAAGGTCCTGGCCGAGCAGGTGGAGTTAAGCCGCGAGGTCGGCGGCCTGCGCAAGCAGGTGGAGGCCATTCAGGCCAACCGCGGCGGCGGCACTTCCGGCGCGGTCGACGCCTCCCAGGATCGCCGCCTGGACGAGTTGGAAAAGCGCCTGGAACAGATGTCCCGGCGCCCCGGCGGCCACGAGGCCGCCGACCTCAAGCCCTTGCAGGAGCGCCTGGCCCATCTGGAACAGGCCCTGAAGGAGCGCCCAGCCCCGGCCGCCCCCGCCGCCGCCGACCCCCAACTGGTCGCCCGCCTGGACAAGCTGGAAAAACGCCTGGAACAGCC
>JAIUYB010000150.1 GCA_020216625.1 Desulfarculus sp. | reverse complement strand
CCTGGCACCTCTTGGCCTGGCTGGCCCGCCACCCGCGCAAGGTCCAGGTCCTGCGCCACTATGCCGGCAAGCTGCGGGGGCGGCGGGGATAGGCTCCCGAGGGGGCCACGGTTGACCCGGTGGGGGGGGTGTTATACACTTCGCCCAGCCCAAAGGCGTCCAACCCTGCGACAAGGCCAACCATTTTGCCAAGAACGCCATGAAAGCCGGAGCCGTCCCGACTCGCAAATGGCTAATACTCCTGGCCGGTTTGCTGGTCTGCCTGGGGTTTGCGCTATGGCGGGCAGGCCAGGCGGGCGAGGCGGTGGTGGATTTCGGCCGCCAGCAGGCCCTGGCCGGCCAGCAGGGGATGCTGGTCTGGCTCTACGACAACCCCTTCCAGACCGGACCGGCCCGGGCAACCATCCATCCCGCGCCACGCCTGCACCAGGACCGGGACCGCAAGGGCCGCCGGCCATACCCCTTCGCCTGGCGCTGGGTGGGCCTACTGCGGGTGGACCAACCCGGCCAGTATGTCTTGGGAGTCTTCGCCTCGGAGGCGGTGCGGCTGCGCCTGGACGGCCGGCGGCTGGTGGAGCGCTGGGTGGGCAGCCCGCCCCAACCGCACCAGGTGCTGGTCAACCTGGAGCCAGGGCTGCATCTGCTGGACTTGGAGGACGTTCAGGGCACCGAATCCCTTGATCTGAGCCTGTACTGGCTGCCTCCCGACGGCCAGGGATTTGAAACCATCCCCAGCCACCGCCTGACCCCCCTGGACCCGAACACCGACCCCGCCGCCTTGGACGAGCTGAACTTTCTGGTGCAGCGTTGGCGGGCCTTGATCTGGCTGCTGCCCCTGGCCTGGCTGGGGTTGTGGTGGCTGGGGTTGCGCGATTGGCCGCGCACCCGCCGGTTCCTGCGCCGGGACTGGCCCTTCCTGCTGGTGCTGGGCCTGGCCGGACTCCTGCGCCTGCTCTGGGGTCCCACGGTGCCGGGCATCAGCGGCGAATCCGCTTTCTACATCTGGCGTAGCGAGTTGATCATCGAGGGCGCGCGCCCCTTCCAGGGCATGATCACCCGCAACGGCCCTTTCTTCGAATACCTGATGGCCCTGCCCACCCTGGTCTGGGGGGCGATCCCCTGGGTGCTCACCGCCAGCGCGGCAGCGCTGAACCTGCTGGCCCTGGTCTTCTGTTATCGCGTCCTGGTCCGCGAGGCCGGCCGCGCTCAGGCGCTCATCGCCTGCCTGGTGCTGGCGGTATTCCCGGCCGGAGTGATGTTCGCGCGCATCCCGTTGGACTATACCTCCCTGGGGCCGCTGCTCTTCTTCTGGGGCCTGGACCTGCTCTCCCGCGGGCGCACCCGCCCCGGGCTAGCGGTGGCCGCCGGCCTGCTCTGGGGGTTGGGCATCTTCAATCATTCCATCTTCATTGTCTTCCCGGCCTGTCTAGGTCTGGCCGCCTTGCTCATCGGCCGGATGAAGATCATCCAGGCCCCCCAGACCTGGGGCTTGGGCCTGGGCATGGTCCTGGCCATGCTGCCACGCGCCATCAACCGCATGCTGCTACCCGACCAAGACCCCATGAGCTTCCTGAATCCGGCCCGTTTCCTGGATCTGCCCGGGTTCTTGCAAATCTTCTGGCGGACCCTGGACGGCGAGGTGGTCTACCGCCTCTACACCGGCCAACTGCTCATGGACGGTCACGCGATCCTGGCCTGGGCGGTGGTGGTGGCGGCGCTGGTGCTGGTGGTCTTCGCTTGGCGGCGCGACGGCCAGGCCTGGCTGGACCTGACCCCGCTCATCGCCCTGGGCGCGCACCTGCTCATCGCCCCCATCGGCGCGCCCACCGCCAACCCGCGCTATTTCATCAACGCCGCCATCCTGGCCGCCCTGGTCCTGGCCCGGGCTTTTTTCCGCCTCTGGCGGGCCGCGCCGGGCCGATGGAAGGTTCTGCCCGGCCTGATCATGGCCGCCTGGCTGGGTCTGTCCCTGACCAGCCTGGGGGTGAATTATTTCTATTGTCATTTGACCAGCGGCGGCCGCCCCCTGGTCTGGGATAGCCCCTTGCTCGACCATGTCTCCGACGCCTGGATGAACCACGCCGAGCTGGCCGAGGTCCTGAAACAGCGTGGCTATCCGGTGGTGGCCACCGGCGACTACTGGCACCACACCCTGCACCTGGCTCTGAACCTTTATCAAGGCCGGGAGCGGGTTTTCCAGGCCACGGACATCGCCAGCCGCTCCAACACCGAGCGCGCGGCGGTCTTCTACAATAGCCCCGAGGGACGCGAGCGGGTGAAAACCTTCCTGACCGGCAACGCCGAGGAAATCTATTTGCCGGTCTCCCTGGGACCGGAGCTGGACCGTAAATACTTGCTGTTCGAACGCACCTGGCCGCCGGTGGATTACCCCTCCGACCTGGAGGGCTTCCGATGAGCGGTTTCATCCTCTCCCGGCTGCCGCTCTGGCTGGTCGGGGCGGTCTTGGGGCTCTTGAGCCAGGCGGCCTGGATCCAAATGGCCATCGCCAAGCACTGGGACCTGGAACGCGGCGAGATCATGCTGCGCCTGAGCCTGGGCCCCCTGATCGGGGCTCTGGCAGTGTGGTTATTGGGCGAGGCCCTATGCCGGGCCGCGCGCGCTCTGGGCCTGGCTCCCTGGCCTCGGCTGCAACGCCTGGGCCGCTTCCTGGTGGGCACGGTCTGGGAGCTGTCGGGCTTGGGCCGCTCCAGCGGCCGCAAGGCCTGGATCAAGGGCCTGGCCCTGGCCTTGGCCCTGGGCCTGGGTCTGGGCTGGTGGCTGGTCTGGCGGCCAGCCCAAGGAGCCGAGGCGGTGCGGTCCTACTTCCTGGCCCATCAGGACGAAACGGGCCAGGGTCTCGGCGCGCGTCTCTATCCCCAAGTGGACAAGGTGGAGCCAAGCCAGGACCTGGGCTTGACCCAGGCTTGGGACTTCCCCGACCTGGCCTCCCTGCCCGGCGGACGCCAAAGCTATTTCCTGCTGGTCTGGACTGGCCTGATCCACGTGGACCAGGCGGGGACCCACGGCATCGGCGGGCTGGTGGACGACGGTCTGGAAGTGCTCATCGATGGCCGGGTGGTGGCCAGGGACCTGACCGAATCCCCGCCCCGCGAGATCTGGGGCAAGCGGCGCCTGGATCCGGGTTGGCACGCCATCGAGTTGCGTTATCTGCAGCTAGCTGGCGGCGCGACCTTGCAGTTGTGGTGGCAGCCACCCAAGCGGGATCGCCTCCCCCTGGGCCAGGCCGACCTGCGCCCGCTGAAGCCCGGGACCTCTCTGGCCCCGGTGATCCGCCTGCGTTTGGAGCACGGCCTCCAACCCCGCCTGGGCTCCACCTACGACCCCTTCGAGGGCGGCCGCTTCTGGAGCCTGCCATGGTAGGCCCGAGCCCCGGCCAGGCCAAATCCCGGACCTGGCCTTCGCTCCTGCTCCTGACCCTGGGCTTGTTCGTCCTGGCCCTGGTGCACACCGATCCCCTCTGGCGCTTCTGGCGCGAGGGCATCCCTTACGGCTACCACGTGGTGCCTGGCTACGAGCGGGTGCCCCTGATGCCCGGCGACCACCTCCAGTTCCTCTACTGGTGCTGGCTGTTGGTGGACAACCTCCTGGGGCCCTCGGCCTTGTTCACCAATCCCTACGAGTTCAACACCTTCCTGAGCCCCCAGGGCATGCCCGGCTTCGCCAACTTCCCATTTTCGCTGCTGTACCTGGCCCTGCATCCCCTGGGCCAGGCCCCGGCCTACAACCTTCTGGTCATCGCCTCCTACCTCCTGGCCGGCCTGGCCGCCTACGCCCTGGCCCGGGAGGTTCTGGACGACCCCCGCGCCGCGTGGCCGGCGGCCATCATCTTCGCCCTGCTGCCCTTCCGCGCCTCCCAGGCCCTGTCCGGCCACCTTTACGGCTTCGTGGCCTTCCTGCTGCCCCTGACCCTGTGGTGCCTGGAGCGCGGGCTCAGGCGGCGCTCTCTGGTCTGGGGACTGGGGGCCGGGCTTTGTCTGCTGGCCATGGCCCGCATGGAGGGCCACCTGATCTATTACACCGCCCTGTTCCTGGGCCTGTACCTGCCCCTGCGCTTGGTCCTGGCCGGGGCCGAGAACAGCCCGGAACCCGAGGCCCCCAGCCCGGGGTTCGGCCTCTCCCAAGCCCTCTGGCCCGCCTTGGCCGGCCTGGGCCTGGGCGCGGCCGCCCAACTGATGCTGATCCGCACCAGCGGCGCGGCCTTCTGGTCCCCTGGCCTGGTGGAAACCCTGGCCCTGTACCTTTTGCTGACCCTCACCGCCTGGCTGTTGCTCTCCTGGCTGGCCGTCGCGCTCACCAGCCTGGACCTCAGGGCCTGCCGCGCCCTTGTGGCCCGCGCCCTGGCTCCCCTGGTCCTGGCACCGATCTACGCCATCCAGTTCGTGCTGGACTGGCCCCATCTGGGGGCGGGTCTGCTCCTGGCCCTGGCCCTGGCCGGGGTCCTGCCCGCCCTGCCCCGCCTGTGGCGCGCCCGGCGGATGCCCCGGCTCCCGGAGGGATGGTGGCGGCCGATGCTGCCCCTGGCCCTGGGCCTGGCTGGCGGCGCGGCCTTCATGATCCACGTCAAGCGCAGCATCTTCGCCGCCAGCATCGCCCACCAGGGCCGGGGCCTGGACGAGGTGCGCCTGTTCTCGCCCCATCTGGCCGATCTGTTCGACCCGGCCAACGTGCACATGGAGCGCCTGATCTTCTCCGGCTGGGGCCTGCTCCTCCTGGCCCTGATCGGCTTGGCCCTGCTCCTCCCGGCGCGGCCTCGCCAGAAGCCCGGCGCGGCCCAGGCCAGCCTGTGGGCCGGCCTGGGGTTGACCTTTGGCCTCCTGGCCCTGGGACCCAGCCTGCCGGCCCTGCCCCTCTACCAGGCCCTCTACCGCTGGCTGCCCTATTTCAACTTCCCCCGGGTGCCCGGCCGCATGATCTTGCTGGCCGCCCTGCTGCTGGCCTTGCTGGCCGGCTGGGCCTGGCGAACGCTCCTGACCCGGCTACCCAGCCGGCGTTGGGCCACCCTGGCCACCCTGGGCCTGACCGCACTCCTGGCCATGGACCTCTGGCCGCCCACCCCGGTGGGGATCTGCCTCCTGCCCCCGCCCGGCCCGGTGGAGGCCGCCATCCGCCAGGAGCTTCCCCCCGGAGCGCCATCCTCCCAGCGCCTGTTGGGCCTGCCCATCTGGCCCGGGGATTCCCACCAGTCCAGCATCTATGAGCTGACCATCGCCCGCACCGGGGCCACCATGGTCAACGGCTATTCGCCAGTGGTGCCCCGGGCCTATCTGGAGCAGGTCTACCAGCCCCTCTACCCCCTGGACCTGGGGTGGGTGGACGCGCCGGCCCTGGCCATGCTGCGCCGGCTCAACGTGCCGCTGATCACCTTCCACGACGACGACCTGGTCTATCCCGCCAAGGTCAGCCCCTTCCCGCCCGCCCTGGCGCGCCAGCGCCTGTTGGCCTCGGGAGCGCTGGAACCCATGGCCCAGGATGGCAACGTCTTCCTCCTGCGCCTGAAGCCCGACGCCCAACCCGACCCCGCCCCGGCCGCCATCACCTCGCCGGTGGCGAGTTTGTGGGAGGCCGAGTCCCTGCGGCGCGACACCGGCCAGTTGGTGGAGGACCGCGCCGCCTCGGGCTGGGGCCTGATGTTCGCCGAAGCCGATCGCGTCGGCGGCCCCCTGGGGCCGCGCCATCCCCGCGCCGCCGGCAATCTGGTCAGCGCCCGGGCCGGCGTGGACCGCCCCGGCTTACTCTCCTTCGGTCCTTACAAGGCCTTCCCGCCTGGTGACTTCCAAGCCATCTTCCGCCTGCGTCGCGGTCCCGGACCCGACCCGGGTCATGTCGAGATCGTCTGCGACCAAGGCCGGAGGGTCCTGGCCCGCCAGGACCTCACCCCCGACCGCCTGCCCGCCGACGGCCGCTGGCACGATGTGGTCCTGCCTTTCGGCCTCGCCGGCATCGAGGTCATCGAGCTGCGCACCGCCTTCGCCGGAGTCAGCGACCTGGACCTGGACCTGATCCTGGTCCGCTTCGCCGACGCCCTTCCGGCCGACGGCTTCTTCCGCGCCCAGGACCTGCGCCGCCAGACCGGCGACCTGGTGGTCGACCCCCGGGTCCCCGGCGGCCTGGCGGTGCTGGCTCGGGCCGGCCACCACCCTCCCCTCTATCTGATGCAC
>JAIUYB010000149.1 GCA_020216625.1 Desulfarculus sp. | reverse complement strand
GGTCTTCACCATCTACGAGGGCACCAGCGAGATCCAGCGCGTGGTGATCAGCAACAACCTGCTGGGGCCCCTGACCCGGGCCTGAGCGGGCGGCGCGACGATTTGGGCCAGCAAACGGCGAGGTAGGCCATGAGCGCGACGACAAAGGGCGAGGTCCGCCCGGTGCGGGTGGCGGTGGTGGGTTCGGGCTACTGGGGCAAGAACCTGGTGCGCAACTTCCATCATCTGGGGGCCCTGGTCCTGGTCTGCGACCGCAGCGAGGCCAGCCTGGCCCAGGTGGCCCAGCAGTACCCGGGAGTTGACACCTGCCTGGCCCTGAGCGAGGTCTTGGGCCGGGCCGAGGTGGACGCGGTGGTCATCGCCACCCCGGCCGAGACCCACTACGCGGTGGCCAAGGAATGCCTGCTGGCCGGCAAGCACGTCTTCGTGGAAAAACCCCTGGTCCTGCGCGAAAGCGAGGGCCAGGAGCTGATCGAGCTGGCGGGGGAGCGCGGCCTGACCCTGATGGTGGGGCACCTGCTGCAATACCACCCGGTATTCGTGCGGCTCAAGGAAATGGTGGCCGCCGGCGAGCTGGGCCGGATCCACTACATATATTCCAACCGCCTGAACCTGGGCAAGATCCGGCGCGAGGAGAACATCCTCTGGTCCTTCGCGCCACACGACATCAGCATGATCCTCTCCCTGGCCGGGGAGCTGCCGGAGCTGGTCTTCGCCACCGGCGGCAACTATCTGCACCAGCGCATCGCCGACGTCACCACCACCCACCTGGAGTTCCCCAGCGGCCTGAAGGCCCACATTTTCGTCTCCTGGCTGCACCCCTTCAAGGACCAGCGCCTGGTGGTGGTGGGCGAGGGCAAGATGGCGGTTTTCGACGACACCCAGCCCTGGGCCGACAAACTGCTCATCTACCCCCACCAGATCAAGTGGGACCACCAGGTGCCGGTGGCGGACAAGGCCCAGGCCGAGCGGGTGGAGATTCCCCAGAGCGAGCCTCTTCGCGCCGAGTGCCAGCACTTTCTGGCCTGTGTGGCCGGCGGGCAGCCGCCCCTGACCGATGGACGCGAGGGCCTGGCGGTGCTGATGGTGCTCAACGCGGCCCAGCGTTCGCTCACCGACCGGGTGGGGCACGTGCCGGGCGAGGAGCGCCTGGAGCTGGCCAAGCTGGTCAAGGGCCTGGCCGAGGAGATCACCCCGCCCTATTTCGTCCACGAGACGGCGTTGGTGGACGACGGTTGCGAGATCGGCGAGGGGACCAAGATCTGGCACTTCAGCCATGTGCTCAAGGGCAGCCGCATCGGGGCGGGCTGCAATATCGGTCAGAACGTGGTCGTCGGCCCGGACGTGACTATCGGCGCGGGCTGCAAGATTCAGAACAACGTCAGTGTGTACAAGGGCGTTACGCTCGAGGACGACGTCTTCTGCGGGCCGTCCATGGTTTTCACCAACGTGCACAACCCCCGGGCCTTCATCCGCCGCATGGACGAGATTCGCCCCACTCTGGTCAAGACCGGGGCCAGCCTGGGGGCCAATTGCACCATCGTCTGCGGTCACGCGGTTGGAGCCTACGCCTTCATTGGCGCGGGCGCGGTGGTGACCAGGGACGTGCCTGACCACGCCCTGATGGCCGGCAACCCGGCCCGGCGCATCGGCTGGATGTGCAAGTGCGGGGTGCGCCTGGACGACAACCTGGGCTGCGCGGCCTGCGGCGCGCGCTACCAGACCAAGGACGACGGCGGGCTGGTCCAGCTCTAGCCAGCCCCGGAGACGAGCATGAAAGGCATTATCCTGGCCGGGGGCAGCGGCACCCGGCTCTATCCCACCACTCGGGTGGTGAGTAAGCAACTGATCATGGTCTACGACAAGCCCATGATCTACTACCCGCTGTCCACCCTGATGATGGCCGGCATCCAGGACATCCTGATCATCACCACCCCCCACGAGCAGCATCTCTTCCAGCAGCTTCTGGGCGACGGGGCCAACTGGGGGATCAATCTCTCTTACGCGGTGCAGCCCAGCCCCGACGGCCTGGCCCAGGCCTTTGTCATCGGCAAGGACTTCATGGCCGGCCAGGGCGCGGCCCTGGTGCTGGGCGACAACATCTTCTACGGCCACGGCATGATCCAGATGCTGAAGGAGGCGGCCCAGCGGAAAGACGGGGCCACCATCTTCCTCTACCGGGTGCGCGACCCCGAGCGTTATGGCGTGGCCGAGGTGGACCAGGCCGGCCAGCCCCTGGCCATCGTGGAGAAACCCAAGAACCCGCGCAGCAACTGGGCGGTCACCGGGCTGTATTTCTACGACGCGCGGGTGGCGGAGATCGCGGCGGGCCTGAAGCCCTCCTGGCGGGGGGAGTACGAGATCACCGACGTGAACAACATCTACCTGCGCGAGGGCTGCCTGGGGGCGGTGCGCCTGGGCCGGGGTTATGTCTGGCTGGACACCGGCACGCCAGCGGCTCTGTTGCAGGCGGCGCAGTTCGTGCAGACCATGGAGGAGCGCCAGGGTTTCAAGATCGCCTGTCTGGAGGAGGTGGCCTGGCGCATGGGCTTCATCACCCCCGACCAGGCCGTGGCCAGCGTGGAGGGCTTCAAGAACAGCGACTACGGCCGCTACGTCATCCGCCTGATGGAGGAGGAGTGCGGCTGCTAGCGTTGAGTCCGGCGGCTATTCCAGGGGCTTCTGGCTGTAGCGGTAGGCCCGCAGCACCTGCTTGGCGTTGTCGAAGGTCAGATACAGCCGCTCGGTGATCAGCCCGGAGCCGCGCTTCTTTTCCCAGAAGGCGGTGAAGAGTTGCTCGCCCCGGTCCACGCTGATGGGCTCGCCCCAGCGGTCCAGGGCGTCTTGATAGGTCAACTGGCCCAGTTCATGGTCCAGGCCTTGCTCCACGTCACCGAAGCGGCTGGGTCCCACGCAGCCGGCCGCCAGGGCCAGCAGGCAGGCCGCCATTAGCAAACCAATCGCGCGCGCCATCGTCCCCTCTCCAACCCAGGTCGGGCAGCACCCGGGGCTGTCATCACCTTGCCTAAAGTATGACAGCAACCCGCCCCGCCGCCCAGAGGCGAGGGGTCAGTCCAGCTCCAGCTTGGCTCCGCACTGGTTGCAGCGCATGGCCCCCCGGAAGACCTGGTGGCCGCAATCCGGGCAGTGGTAGCGGGCCTCCTCGTCTCGCATCCATTGCTCCACCCCCACCGCTCGGATATGAGGAATGGAGCGCAGGATCACCTTCTTGCCCACCGCCATGGCGAAATCGGCGACATGCTGGCAGGGAAAATCCCCGCACTCATGACAACCGGCATAACCCTTGGCCTGGGAGCAGGAGCGGATCTCGCATTGCTGGCAATGCATGAAGCGGTCTTCGGACAGGCAACCCTGGCAGCGGATGTCCGCGGTGGTCAGGTTCTGGCTGTTGGGCAGGACACCCTTGCCCGGGGTCCCGCCCCGGTAGAGGTTCACCAGCTTTTCTTTGAGCTTTTCGTTGTGGTCGCGCTGGGCGATGTGGATGGCGCAGACCCCGCAATAAAATCCGCAGGGCGCGGCGAAGGCCGGATTGATGGTCATGACGGGCTTCTCCTGACCAAGAAGGATTCTGCGTAGCGACAATGTAGCTATATAATAGCTACATGCGTGCAGGGTAAACCAGTCGGAATTGTCTTGTCAAGCCCGGAGGTGAACGGCCGAGGCGGCGCCTGGCGGCTGGCGAGGGCTGGCCTGCCGGTCTGCGCGGATGGGGGGGCGAGACGCCGAGATCGCCGGGACGGGTTGGGCTGGGGCCAGCCGCGCGGGGCCTATATCTCCCCGCCCAGCACCGGCTCCACCACCCCATGGCCGAAGAGTTGGTTCACCGCCTCCACCAGCTCCGGGTCGGGGGCCACCCGGTATTGCCGGGGCAGGGCCAGCACCGCCTCGCCCTTGCCGGGCACGCTCAGGTGCAGCGACACCCGGCAGTCGCCTGGGTGCTGGCTCAGGGTTTGGCGCAGGCGCACCAGTTGGTCGCGAGTGAGCCCGGTGGCCGAAAGCCTCAGGCGCAGGCGAGTGGTCATGGCGTTGGCGGCCTGGTCCAGGGCGATGATCTTGGTGGCCTTGAGCTTGACCCCGCGCTCGTCGCGGTCCACCGTGCCGGTGACCAGGATCGGGGCGTCGCCGCTGAGCAGGTGGCCGCCCTCGGCGAAACAGTCGGGAAACACGATGGTTTCCACCGATCCCTTGAGGTCCTCCAGACGCACGAAGGCCATGCGGTCGCCCTTCTTGGTGATCTTCTCCTTTTTCTCGGTGGGCAGTCCCGCCACCCGCACCGTCATGTTGTCGGCGGCGGATTGGAGGGCCACGGTGTCCAGGGTGCCCAGGCGGCGGATCTGGTCGCGGAAGCTCTGCAAGGGGTGACCGGTGATGTAGAAGCCCAGGGCCTCTTTCTCGTAGGCCAGGAGGTCCGGCTCGGACCAGGCCGGCACCCCGGGCAGGGCCGGGGCGCTGGGTTTGGCCTGCCCGGCCCCCATCAGGTCGAAGATGCTGGTCTGGCCTCCCTCGCGCTCGCGGGCGGCCTTCTGGCCGGCATCCAGGGCCTCGTCCAGGGCGGCCATGAGCTGGGCGCGGTGCGCGCCGGTGGAGTCGAAGGCTCCACACTTGATCAGACTCTCCAGCACCCGGCGGTTGACCCGGCGCAGGTCCACCCGCTGACAGAGGTCGAAGAGACCCTGGTAGGGCCCGCCCTCGGCCCGGGCGGCCAGGATGGCGTCCACCGCGCCCTCGCCCACGTTCTTGACCGCCGCCAGCCCGAAACGGATGGCATCGTCCTTGACCGTGAACTCCCGCTCGCTTTGGTTGATGTCCGGGGGCAGCACCTTCAGGTCATGCTCGCGGCACTCACCGATGTGGCGCACCACCGCGTCGGTGTTGTTGACCTCGCTGGTCAACAGCGCGGCCATGAACTCCAGGGGGTGGTGAGCCTTCAGATAGGCGGTCTGGTAGGCCACCAGGGCGTAGGCGGCCGAGTGCGACTTGTTGAAGCCATAGCCGGCGAACTTCTCCATCAGGTCGAAGATCACCGTGGCCTTCTGAGGGTCGATGCCGCCGGCCTTGGCCCCCTGGGCGAAGCGCTCGCGCTGGCTGGCCATCTCCTGGGGGTTCTTTTTGCCCATGGCCCGGCGCAAGAGGTCGCCCTCGCCCAGGCTGTAGCCGGCCAGGACCCGGGCGATCTCCATCACCTGCTCCTGGTAGACGATGACCCCGTAGGTCTCCTTGAGGATGCCCTCCAGTTGCGGCAGCAGGTATTCCACCTGGCGCTGGCCGTGCTTGCGGGCCACGAAGTCGTCGACCATGCCCGACTCCAGGGGGCCGGGCCGGTATAGGGCCACCAGGGCGATGATGTCCTCGAAGCACTCCGGGCGCATCTTGCACAGCAGCTCCTTCATGCCCGAGGATTCCAGCTGGAAGACGCCGGTGGCGTCGCCCCGGCTCAGCAGTTCGTAGGTCGCCTTGTCGTCCAGGGGGATGTCGGCGATGGCGAAGTCCGGATCGCGGCCGGCCCGGATCATCTTCACCGCCACGTCGATCACGGTCAGCGTGCGCAGGCCCAGGAAGTCGAACTTGATCAGCCCGGCCTTCTCCACGCACTTCATGTCGAACTGGGTGACGGTTTCGTCCTTGGGCCCCTTGTACAGGGGCACCACCTGGTTCAACGGCACGTCGCCGATGACCACCCCGGCGGCGTGGGTGGAGGCGTGGCGGGGCATGCCCTCCAGGGCCTTGGCGATCTCCACCAGCTTGCGGACCCGGGAATCGGCGGCCATGCGCTCCTTGAGGCGCGGCTCCTGCTCGATGGCCTTGTCCAGGGTGATGCCGATCACCGCCGGCACCAGCTTGGCGATCTGGTCCACCTCGTTGTAGGGCATGTCCATCACTCGGCCCACGTCCCGGATCACGGCCCGGGCCTGCATGGTGCCGAAGGTGATGATCTGCGACACGTGGTCGCTGCCGTATTTGTCGCTGACGTATTCCAGCACCTCGCCGCGCCGGTTGAAACAGAAGTCCACGTCGATGTCGGGCATGGACACCCGCTCGCGGTTCAGGAAGCGCTCGAAGATCAAGGTGTAGCGGATGGGGTCCAGGTCGGTGATGCGCATGGCCCAGGCCACCAGCGAGCCGGCGGCCGAGCCGCGCCCGGGGCCCACCGGGATGTCGCGGTCCTTGGCCCAGTTGATGAAGTCGGCCACCACCAGGAA
>JAIUYB010000148.1 GCA_020216625.1 Desulfarculus sp. | reverse complement strand
GGTGGTGCTGGCCAGTTCCGGCCAACCCTGCCTGAGTTTCGCGCCCAGGATCCGGCGCGACCCAGGGGGGAAGCAGCCAACCAGTTAGCGCGATTTATCCTTATTAACCTTACGCTTGCCGGATTTCACCGGTGCCTTCCCCGTGGCCTTTTGGGATTGCAGCGCGGGTTGGGCGGCGGACTTGGCCTTGGTTTTGGCCTTGACGCCGACCTTGTCCGCTTCTGGCGCGGTTGTCTTGAGCTTGGGTTTTTTCGTTTTGTCGCGTTTGACCTTACTGGCCGGTTTGGCGGCCGAAATGGCGGCCTTGGCGCGAGGGGGCCGCGGCGTCATCGCCGACGGAGCCGGGACCACCTCGTTATGGCGCATCACCGGCCGTGGCTTGGGCTCCTGGTTAAGCAGGGATTCGGCCACTTGCAGGGACTGGGTCTCTTGTCCCGGGGCGGGGGGAGCCTCGGCCTGGCAGGGTGGCGCCGGGGCCATAAATACCAAACCGGCCACCAGGCCGGTCAAACAACCGAAATGAACTCGTTTAGGTATTGGGTGCCTGGACATGCAGACGCAGACTCTCCACGCTGAGTTGTTTGCGGCCATCGGCCAAGAGCAGCATCCGGCCTTTCACCACCACTTCTTTTTGCACCAAGCCTAACAGTTCGGTCGCCAGTTGGCCAGGCAGCAGATGGTATTCCTGCTCGTCCACCCCGGCTAGGCTGGTGGTCAAGACCCGCCCGTCACGGTCCCAGGCCGTGGCGATGATGACCCCCCTGATCTCGATGTCCTGGTTCTGAGCCATCGCTCTGGACACGCTCCCGTGATCGAATGGGTCGTCCAGAAAGTACCACTTACTGAGCAACATGTGGGCCAGGGTAACAACTAGCTTGAATCATGGTAAAATCACCTTAAACTCCCATTTTGCGGAAATTAAAGTTCCGCTCTATGACAGCCATTGGGAGTGGATAGTTGCCGGGAACATCCGATGGCAGCAGATAACAAGCGAAAAATAATTAATAAAATTGAACTGGAGATATTTATATTCCGAATCTGAATACTTATGAACCAACGGTTCCGCTATTTTTGCCAATTTCATTTTGAGTAAATAGATTGAGTGGTTCGGGGTTGCGACACCAACCGGAACTTCATGTTCTTAAGGCCAATAATTATGAATTATACGTTCCGCTTCTAGCTTAACTTAGCTAATTCAGCTAGATAACCTGTAGAACCACCCATGGGATAGGTTGCCGGACCGAACTCGCCATTCCCGAAAAGGCGAACCAAAGGTTCCGCAATGTTGATGCCCCAGATATGAAAGTAGTCAAATCAAAGTGATACCGAGTGGCAAGCGCCTTGCTCGCTATGCTGCCGGAACTGGTACGGCCGTCGCATCGTGATGCCTCATCCGGAGGGGATTTCAGGTGCGATGGCGGCTTCTTAAACGCTTCCCATGGGAAGAGGAGAAAACTGATGAAGAAGTTGGCGATGTTGGTTGCCCTGGCCTTCGCCCTGAGCTTGGCTCCGCTGGCGATGGCTGCGGACTCGGGTGCTGCTGGCCAGACCACCATGGGCGAGAAGGCCCCGGCCAAGGCCAAAAAGGCCAAGAAGACCACCAAGGCCACCAAGGCCAAAAAGACCAAGAAGGCCGCCGACAAGCCGGCCAGCAACTAGACCTTCGGTCTGCGTCGGATACCAGCACGGGCCGCCTGCGGGCGGCCCGGTTTATTTTGGGGCGCATGCCGTAATTCTGTAGGTGCAAATCAGGGCTGGATCGCTGGCAGGGAGGATTCGGCCTGTCAGCCGCATCCAGCCGCTTGCCGGTTTGACCAGGAATTATATGGATAAAAAACCAATAAAAACAAACTGTAATAAAAATAAGGGCAGCGAGGCGGAAAAAATACTTGACGATTGTCTATAATGAAGTATTTTAGTACCAGAATATTGAAAGAGGTCTGCCATGTCGCGCATTTTAAGAATATCCGAAGCCGCTTCCCTGGCTCTACACACCATGGTGCTGCTGGCGGCCGAACCACAGCGAACTCAGGCCACCCGGGACATCGCCAGCCTGCTCAGGGTGTCGGAAGCTCACTTGGCCAAAGTGCTTCAACGCCTGGCGCGGGCCGGCCTGGTCAGCTCCCAGCGCGGCCCCCGGGGCGGCTTCAGCCTGGCCCGCAAACCCGAAAGCATTAGCTTGCTAGAGGTTTACGAAGCGGTGGAGGGGCCTTTGCAAGAGCGCTCCTGTCTCCTGGGCCAGCCCGTCTGCGGCGGCAACTGCCTGTTGGGCGGCCTGTTGCACAAGGTGGCCAGCGAGGTCAGCGCCTATTTTTCCCAAACTCGGCTTTCGGACTTGGCCCAAGCCTTCCGGCAGGAGGATAACGATGCGCAAGCTTAGGAATATCATCAACATAGATGAGGAAAAGTGCACCGGCTGCGGTCAGTGCGTGTTGGACTGCGCCGAGGGGGCGCTCAAGGTCATCGACGGCAAGGCCAGGCTGGTGGGTGAGATCTATTGCGACGGACTGGGCGCCTGTCTGAGCGGTTGCCCCACCGGGGCGCTGACCATCGAACAACGTGAGGCCGAGGATTTCGACGAGCAGGCGGTTCACGAGTTGCTCCACGCCGCCAAGCCGGCCGAGCCCGCCCCTCTGGCCTGCGGCTGTCCCGGCTCTGCGGCCACGACCCTGAAGCCATCCACCGCCGCAGCCCCGGCCGCCGGCGCCGTTTCCAGTCAGTTGGGTCACTGGCCCATCAAGCTGGGCCTGCTCGGACCCCAGGCCCCCTTCCTTCAGGGCGCGGACCTGCTGCTGTTGGCCGATTGCGCCGCGGCCTCCTTGCCCGATCTGCACCCGCGCCTGCTGCCCGGCAGGGCCATCGCCCTGGCCTGCCCCAAGCTGGACGACGCCAAGGCCCATATCAACCGCCTGGCCCAGATCCTGGCCGGGGCCAAGCCCCGCTCCCTGACCGTGGTCCACATGGAGGTCCCCTGCTGCAAGGGCCTGGAGTACATCGCCCAACAGGCCAGCCAACTCGCCGGCCTGGACATCCCCCGCGGCTCCATCGTCGTCTCCCGCGATGGCCGCATCCTTCAGCAAAACCTGCCTTGGTCCCAGGCGGCTTAGGGAGGGGGGGAAGAGAGTCGGGGGAAACCTTTTCTTTGGTGCCCAAAGAAGATGTCTCCCCCCACCCCCCTGCCAAAAAAAACGAAGATTTTTGGGGGAGAAGGTTAACCGCGTTGAGGATCAATGAGGATTTCTGACCTTCACTCGTGGACTTGCTTGACGGAGAGTTGAAGATGGCCGGGATGCGGTGGGAATCAGCCGCGGAACACGCCCTGAAGCGGGTGCCGTTTTTCGTGCGCCCCCTGGCCCGCATGAAGGTGGAGGAGCGGGTCGGCGGACAGGGCCGCGACCGGGTCACCCTGGCCGATTTTCAGCAGGCCGAGGCCGCCTTCAAGGCCCTGCGCGGCGGGCGCGCTGACGCCGAGCTGGCCAGGATGCTGCCCCAGGACAACCGGCCCGGGGTGGAGATGACCCTCCTGGAGGCCTGCCGGGCCGAGTTGGCCAACTGCCCCAATCAGCTCCTGGACACCGCACCCTGGCGCGAGAGCCTGGAACGCTGGCTCAGGGACGACGACGTCTCCGAACGCCTGCGCCAACGTCTGGCCGAGCACCAAGTCCTGCATCATCACAAGCTTAAGCTCAGTCTGAGCGGCTGCCCCAATGGCTGCTCGCGGCCCCAGGTGGCCGACCTGGCCTTGGTGGGTTTGGTGCGACCCCGCTTCGACTTGGCCGACTGCACCGCCTGCGAGGCCTGCGCCGGGGCTTGTCCGGACCAGGCCATCGTCATGCGCGAGGCCGGGCCGGTCTGGGACCAGGATGCCTGCCTGGGCTGCCGGGCCTGCGCCGGTGCCTGCCCGGCCGGTTGCATAAGCCTGTCGGATCCCCGGGTCCGGATCCTCGTGGGCGGCAAGCTGGGCCGCCATCCCCGCCTGGCCCAGGTGGTGGCCGAGGCCGCCGACCCGGAGCAGGCCCTGGGCGTCCTGGGACCATTGGTGGAAGAATACCTGGCCCAAGCCCGGCCCGGACAACGCTTCGCCGATTGGTGGGGCCAACGCGCGGCGGCTGAACCCCTATCGCGATAAGGGAGGAGAACCATGGGACGCACCATGTGCCCCGGACAGGACACCGCCTTCTGGCGGCCCGGCGACATCTATGAGATCACCTGTGGCCAGTGCGGGACCGAGGTGGAGTTCTTCAAGGACGACGCCAGCCGGCGCTGCCCTGGTTGCGGGGCCCGGGTGCAGAACCCCAAGCTCAATCTGGGCTGCGCCCAGTGGTGCGAGCACGCCAAGGAGTGCCTGGGCTATGACCCCAAGGCGGTGATGGATTCCGAGGGCGAGGACACCCCCTTGGTGGACCGCCTGATCGCGGCCATGAAGCGCACTTTCGGCGCGGACCAGCGCCGCGTCAGCCACGCGCTGGCCGTGCTGGAGCGGGCCAAGGAGATCATGCGCGGCGAAAAGGGGGCCGACCCCAAGGTGGTGCTCAGCGCGGCGGTGCTGCACGACATCGGCATTCAGGAGGCCGAGCGTAAGCACGGCTCCAACGCCGGCCGCTGGCAGGAGATCGAAGGCCCGCCCATCGCCGAACCCATCATGAAGGAGCTCGGGCTGGACGAGACCACCCGGGACCACGTGGCCAGGATCATCGCCAACCACCACAGCGCCCGGGACATCGACACCCTGGAGTTTCGCATCCTCTGGGACGCCGACTGGTTGGTGAACATCCCCGAGGAATATCCGGACCACACCCCGGAGAAGCTGGAAAAGCTGATCCATAAGGTGTTCAAGACCGCCAGCGGCCGCAAGTTGGCCCTGGAGCGCCTGTTGCCCCAGCCCCAGGAGGCGTCCGCCTGAGCCGAGCCCCAAGGCCTGGAGTCAGCGACTTCGCCCCCGCACCGGCCATGCGCCGATGCGGGGGCGTTTGGGCCTGGCCTCGGGGATTTCCCTTGAATTTACAGCGAAAAATGGTTTAGCCTGAAAGGCGTGAACGCGGAGGAGGACCATGGCCTGGGCGCGACGGAGTCGCCACTGGTGTCTGATCCTGGGCTTGGCCCTGGTTCTGGCCTGGCTGGCCCCGGCCCTGGCTCGCGAGCCAACCCGGTCGCCAGGCAACCAGACGCCCTCGGCCGCCCAGCCCGCCCCGGCCGGCCGGACGGTCTACCATGGCAATCTCAAGAGCCTGAAATTCCACCGCCCCGGCTGCCGCTACTATGACTGCCCCAACTGTCAGGCGGTCTTTATATCCCGTGAGGCAGCCCTGGCCGCCGGCTACCTCCCCTGCAAGGTCTGCCGGCCCTAAAGCCGCTGGTCCGGCGGCAGCTCGGCCAGCCAGTTCGGACTTTCCAGCCATTTCTGGCGCAGGCCGTCCAACCGCCCGGTGCCGCGCAGGACCAGGAAGAAATTCTCCATCCAGTTGTAAAACAGCGCGTCCTCGCTGAAACCCACGCCCAGCGGTTCGGTGGAGAAGGGCTTGGGCAGGGTGGCCAGGCCCTGGTCGCGGAAGCGTAAGGTGGCCACCACGCAGAAGTTGTGGTCCGCCACCAGGGCGTCCACCCGGCGGTCCAGCAGCGCCTTGAGCCCGGCCTCCTGGTCGGCCACCTCCACCAGGCGGGCCTTGGGGAACAGCTCCTTAACCGCCTCGGCGCTGGTGGTGCCCTTGGCCGCGGCGATCGCCAGCTCCGGCTGGTCGTGCTCGAAATCCTCGGTCAGCCGCGAGAGGAGGCGCGCGTTGGTCAGGATCGACTGGCCGGTGAGCAGGTATGGACCCACCAGCATCACCTGACGGTTGCGATCCGGGTACATGGTCACCGCGCTGATCACCAGGTCCACCTTGCCCTCGCTCAGGGCGGGGAGGAGTTGGTCGGCGGGCATCGCGACCATGGAGAGCTTGACCCCCAGGCCCCCCGCCACCATCTTGGCCAGGTCCACCTCGTAGCCCTCCGGCTGACCAGAGCGGCTCAGGAAGGTCAGCGGCGGGTTGTCCAGGGAGGCCCCCACCCGCAGAACCCCGCTGTGGACCACTCGATCCAGGACCGGGCCGGCCAAGGCCGGGCCGGGGCACCAGACCGCGGCCAGGAGCGTCAGGCACAGGCAGACCAAGAGAGAACGTCGCATGGCGACTCCTTTCTGGGATGGAGACGGAGTGGCGGGGGCGCGGGGGCTTTGGGTTGAATTCTAGCCGGGGTGGC
>JAIUYB010000147.1 GCA_020216625.1 Desulfarculus sp. | reverse complement strand
CCGAGGAGCAGAAGCGCAAATATTTGCCCGACCTCTGCGCCGGCAAGGCCTTGTGGGGCTTTGGGCTCACCGAGCCCAACGCCGGCTCCGACGCCGGCGGGGCGGTCACCACCGCGGTTCTGGACGGAGACCAGTGGGTGATCAACGGCTCGAAAATCTTCATCACCAACGCCAGCACCGCCATCAGCCGCGGGGTGACGGTGATGGCCAAGACCGGCTCGCGCGAGGGCGGCCGGCCGGAGCTGTCCTGCATTCTGGTGGAGAACGGCACCCCTGGCTTCGAGGCCCGGCCCATGCACCACAAGATGATGTGGCGCGCCTCCAACACCACCGAGCTGTACTTCGACGACTGCCGGGTGCCCCGGGAGAACATCCTGGGCGAGCGGGGCAAGGGCTTCCACCAGATGCTGGCCACCCTGGACGCGGGGCGCCTGTCCATCGCCGCCATGGGGGTGGGCGGGGCCCAGGGGGCCTACGAGCTGGCCATGAAATACGCCCGCGAACGCCAGCAGTTCGGGCGGCCCATCAGCACTTTCCAGGTCAACGCCTTCAAACTGGCGGACATGGCCCTGGAGATCGAGGCCGCCAGGCTATTGCTCTACAAGGCCTGCTGGCTCAAGGACAACCACCGCTCCTTCAGCAAGAACGCCGCCATGGCCAAGCTATACGCCAGCGAGGTCATGGGCCGGGTGGTCAACGAGGCGGTGCAGCTTCACGGCGGCTACGGCCTGATGCAGGAATATGACGTGGAGCGCTTTTACCGCGACCAGAAGCTGTTGACCATTGGCGAGGGCACCAGCGAGATCCAGCGCCTGGTCATCGCCCGCCTGATCGGCGCCATCTAGGGGTAAACGCCTGCGTTCCCGCCTCCTTGGCTCGATGGGTTAAGCCAGCCGAGGGGGGTGATTTTATTCAATTTAATCCCTTGCCGACGCCCACCCGGGGCCTTTATCATAGCCCCAGGTATCCTTTTCCGGTCATGGCGGGGCCAGAGGGGCCCGCCTGACCACCTGGGGGGGAACGAGGGGATGGCGTGGGCGGAAAACATGGCCCGGGTGGTGCTGGTGGACGACGAGGCGGTTTTGGCCGACCTGTTCGCCAAGTACCTGAGCCGCTACTTTCAGGTGCGCGACTTTTGCTCTCCGCATGAAGCTAAGGCGTTTTTAGAAAGAAATCCCGCCGACTTATTGATCTCTGACCTGATAATGCCAGGGATAAACGGCTTGGAGCTGGCCCGGTTGGCCCGCCAGCTCCAGCCAGGTCTGAAGGTGGTGCTGATCAGCGGCACCTGTCCCTGGACCTGGCAGCAGAGCCCGCCGCCCGGTCAGTTCGACGCCTTCCTGAACAAGCCCTTGCGCCTGGCCGACCTGCATGGTTGCTGCAAACGGGTCCTGGATCAAACTTAGGGTCTTTCCCAGGCAGACAAAAATCGAGCCCCGGCGGGCGTGGGACGCCAGCCGGGGCGCGGTCGTATTGGCCTGGTTTTGGGGGTAGAGGCTAGCGGTCCTGGCTGTAGATCACCGCCAGGATGCGGGTCGGCCCCTCGCCGTGGGGACGCAGCAGGTGCGGCTCGCTGGAGTCGTAGTAGATGCTGTCGCCCGGTCCCAGGATCTCCATGGTCTCGCCCACCAGGGCCTCCATGCTGCCCTCCAGCACGAAGATGAACTCCTCGCCCTCGTGGGCGCTGGGGGGCACGTCCTGGGCGGCCTGCTCCAGGGTGACCACGAAGGGGTCCATGGAGCGGTTTTTCTTCTTGGGGGCCAGGGACTGGTAGGAGTAGCCATAGGCAGTGCCGCGCTGGGAGGACAGGCGGCTCATGGCCTGGCGCTCGCTGGAGCGCACCACGGTGTAGGGCCGCTCCTCGCCGCTGGCGATGAGGGTGCCCATCTTCATGCCCAGGGCCTTGCCCAGTTTGACCAGCACTCCCAAGGGCGGGCTGGCGGTCTCGGCCTCGATGTCGGCCAGGAACTGTTCCATCAGGCCGGTGCGCTGGGCCAGGTCGGTCAGGGTCAGGCCCTTCTGCTCCCGGATCTGGCGCACCCGCTGGCCCACCGGCAGGTCCGGGGCCTCGGATTTGGGCTGGGCCGCCCGCGCCACTTGGTCCACCCCGCGCAGATAGTCCCCCTGGCGGTCGCTGTCGCCAAAGGTCCGGGGCTCTTCCATCCTCTCGCGGGTGCGGTCGTCCGGGCTCATGGGCTCTCCCTGGGTTAATGGCGGCGGGGGATCAGACCTTGCCGCGGTTTTCTTTGGCGAAGCGGGCTCCGCGCTCCAAGGCGGCCTGGTTGGCCGGGATCATCTTATGATAGCGCGGATCCAGGGCCGAGGGCAGAACCTTGACCATGTCCGCCACGCTGACCACCCCGGAAAGCTCCACCAGACACCCCAGGAGGATCATGTTGGCCAAGCGGGGGTTGCCGATTTCCTGGGCCAGCTCCAGCGAGGGCACCCGGAGGATGCGCTTGGTGCGGGCCTTGACGTACTGCTCATCCACCAAGCTGGAGTTCACCAAGAGCAGGCCGTTTTTCTTGACCCGGGGGCCGAACTTCTCGGCCGAGGGGTTGTTCATGACCACCGCCGCCTGGGGCTCGTGCACGATGGGCGAGCCCACCTGGCGGTCGCTGATGACCACGGTGCAGTTGGCGGTGCCGCCGCGCATCTCCACCCCGTAGACCGGCATGAAGGTCACCTGGCGGCCGGCCTCCATGGCCGCGTAGGCCATCAGATTGCCCATGAACAAGACGCCCTGGCCGCCGAATCCCGCGATAATGGTGTCAAAATACATGTCGCACCTGCCTGGGGTCAATCAGCCTTGGGGGCGTGCTTGTCTTTGTAGATTCCCAAGGGGAAGTAGGCCGCCATCTCGCCGCCCACCCTGGCGTTGGCCGCCTCGGGGGTCATTTTCCAGTTGGTGGGGCAGGAGGCCAGAACCTCCACGAAGGAGAAGCCCCAGCCCTTGAGCTGATACTCGAAGGCGCGCTTCATGGCCGCCCGCGCCTTTTTGAGATTCTTGATGTTGTCCACCGCCACCCGGGCGACGAAACCGGTGCCCTCCAGGGTGGCCATCACCTCGGCCATGCGGATGGGCAGGCCCATGCCCTGGGCCTGGCGGCCATAGGGGCTGGTGGTGGTGACCTGGCCCTCCAGGGTGGTGGGGGCCATCTGGCCGCCGGTCATGCCGTAGACCGCGTTGTTGACGAAGATCACGGTGAGGTTCTCGCCCCGGTTGGCGGCGTGGATGCTCTCGGCGGTGCCGATGGCGGCCAGGTCGCCGTCACCCTGGTAGGTGAAGACGAAGCGGTCGGGCAGGGCGCGCTTGATGCCGGTGGCCACGGCCAAGGCCCGGCCGTGGGGCGATTCCAGCACGTCGATGTCCAGGTAATCATAGAGGAAAACCGAGCAGCCCACGCTGGCGGCGGCCACGCACTTCTCGCGCAGGCCGAAGTTGTCGATCTGCTCGGCCACCAAGCGGTGGATCACCCCGTGGTGGCAGCCCGGGCAGAAGTGCCAGGGCACGTCCTTGAGGCTCTTGGGCCGGTCCAGGACCAGCTCCAGGTCTTTTTTCCTAGCGGCCTGCGCGCTCATCGGCCACCTCCCTTGCGCCACAGCTTCTCCACCTCGCGGGCCAGGTCCTCTGGGGTGGGGATGGTCCCGGGCGGGCAGCCGTAGAAATCCACCGGAGCCTTGCCCTCCACCGCCAGGCGCACGTCCTCCACCATCTGGCCGGTGTTGAGCTCCAGGACCATCAGCCGTCCGGCGGCCTGGGCCGCGGCCCGCACCGCCTCGTCCGGGAAGGGGTAGACCGTGATCGGGCGCAACAGGCCGACCTTTTTGCCCTTGTCGCGCAGGATGTCCACCGAGGTGCGCAGGATGCGGGCCACCGAGCCAAAGGCCACCAGGATCACCTCGGCGTCGTCGGCCCGGTAGAGCTCGTGGCGGACCTCCTGGCGCATCTTCTGATACTTCTTGAACAGCTTCCAGTTGTGCTCGGTCAGCAACCCGTCGGCCAGGTAGAGCGATTTCAGGAGCTGGGAGGGGCGGCCGGCGCAGCCGGTGAGCGCCCAGGGCTTGGCCGGGGGCTTCTTGCGATAGGGTTTGAGCTCCACCGGCTCCTTGATCTGGCCCAAGAGCGCGTCGCCCAGCACCATCACCGGGTTGCGGTACTTGTCGGCCAGGTCGAAGGCCAGCATGGTCAGGTCATAGTTCTCCTGGGCGGTGCTGGGGGCCAGGACCAAGGTGCGGTAGTCGCCGTGACCTCCCCCCCGGGTGGCCTGGAAATAGTCGCCCTGGCTGGGGTGGATGCCTCCCAGGCCGGGGCCGGAGCGGCTCATGTTGACGATCACCGCCGGAATCTCCGAGCCGCAGAGGTAGCTTATGCCCTCCTGCTTGAGGCTGATGCCCGGGCTGGAGCTGCTGGTCATCACCCGGGCCCCGGTGGCGGCCGCGCCCAGCACCATGTTGATGCTGGCCACCTCGCTCTCGGCCTGGATGAAGGTGCCGCCCAGTTTGGGCAGCTCGGCGCTCATGTATTCGGGGATCTCGTTCTGGGGGGTGATGGGATAGCCGAAATAGAACCGGCATCCCGCCGCGATGGCCCCCATGGCGACCGCCTCGTTGCCCTTGACCATAACCCGTTTGGCCATGTTCACCGTTGTCCCGCTATGGTTGGGTCCCTGGGCGGCCAGGCAGGCCGCCGCCGGGACGATGACGCGCCAGGCGCGCCGGACGCATCCGCCCAAGCCAAGTCAACCGCCGCGCGCCGCGCCATCCCGCGCTGGGGAGACGCACCGCGCGGGGCCGGATCAGGCTTTCTGGGCCTGCTTTTCCTTCTTGGGCCGGTAGACCCGGATGGCGATGTCCGGACAAAGCTCGGCGCAGAAGGCGCACCCGGTGCATCCCTGGTCGTTCCACACCACGTAGTTGTAGCCCGAGGCGTTGAACTTGTCGCCGATGGACAGGTTCTGCTTGGGACAGGCCTGCACGCACAGGCCGCAGCCCTTGCAGCGCTCGGAGAGGATTTCCACCAAAGCCATGTTGCCGTTTCCTCGTTGTGGGCGCATCAGCCCAGCTCGGCCAGGGTCTTTTCCAGGCTGGCCGGGTCCTCGACGTTGAACACGCGCACCGATTCCGGCGCGGATTTCTGGATCAGGCCCTTGAGCACGTTCTTGGGCCCGGCCTCGATGAAGGTGTCCACCCCCAGGGCGATCAGCGCCGCCACGGTCTGCACCCAGCGCACCGGGCTGGTGAGCTGGTCCCGGAGTTGGTCCTGGGCCTGGGCCGCGTCCCGGGTGGGCTCGCCGCTTACGTTGGGAACGTGGAGGCAGGCCAGGGGCGCGAACTCCACCCCAGCCAGGGCGGCCTTCATCTCCACCCCGGCCTGGGCCATCAGGGGGCTGTGCCAGGCTCCGGAGACCTTCAAGGGGATGGCCTTGCCCCCGCGCTCCTTGGCCAGGGCGCTGGCCTGGGCCACCGCCGCCGCCGCGCCGGTGATCACGGTCTGTTGGGGGGTGTTGTAGTTGGCCGGTTGCACCACCCCGCCGGCGTCGAGGCAGAGTTGGGCCACGTCCTCGGGGGAGAGCCCCATGATCGCGGCCATGGCCCCGGGGTTGGCGTTGGCCTCGCGGTCCATCAGCCGGCCGCGCAGGCTCACCAGCTCCAGGCACTTTTCGACGCTGATGGCTCCGGCCGCCACCAAGGCGGGATATTCGCCCAGGCTATGGCCGGCCACGGCCAGCGGCGTGACCCCGGCTTCTTTCAGGGCCAGCCAGGCGCAAAGGTCCACCGCCACCACCGCCGGCTGGAGATTGACGGTCAGCGTCAGCTCGTCCAGGGGGCCTTCGAGGCACAGGCGGCCGATGGGCAGCCCGCTGATGGCCTCGGCCTGAGCCATGATCTCGCGCGCCTGGGCCGAGGCCGCGCAAAACCCCTGGCCCATGCCGACATACTGGGAGCCCTGGCCGGGAAAGACCACCGCGATCTGGGCCATGCCGTTCCTCTCGTATGGCCCGCGGCGGCCCTCACACGGCCACGCGGGCGATAATTGGCGCAAGCTAAGGGAGTTACTGTACCCAACCCACCGGAAGGTGTCAATGTTGGCCAGGCGCGGCCGGCTAGAACGCCTCCTTGATCTTGGCGGCGGTCTTTTCGATGGCCTTCATGTCCCCGGGCTTGATCTCCCAGTTCAGGAACTTGAGGTTGTCCTTGGCTGGGTTGCGGGGGATGAGGTGGATGTGATAGTGCATCA
>JAIUYB010000146.1 GCA_020216625.1 Desulfarculus sp. | reverse complement strand
CACCACCAGGAAGGCCCAGCGCCCGCCCCAAGCCTGGGCCAGCCAGGCCAGGGGGGTGGCAGCGAACAGGCCGCCGATGTAGCCGATGCCCACCAGCAGGCCGCTCAAGGTGGCGAAGACCTGGGGCGGGAACCAGGCCGCGATCAGGGCCAGGGCGCCCATCAGGTTGCAACTCATGCCCACGCCCAACAGCACCCGGCCCCACAGGGCCTGTCCCCCGCCCTGGGCCAGGGCGAAGAGCACCGTGCCCACCAGACCGGCCAGGGACAGCGGAATGATGGCCCAGCGCGCGCCCACCCGGTCCAGGGCCAGGCCCAGGGGGATCTGGCTGGCGGCGAAGGCATAGAAGAACGCGGCCGAGAGGCTGCCCAGCTCCTCCACGCTCAGGCCCAGGTCGCGCATCAGGTCCGGGCTGATCACCGTGGCCGAGACACGATAAAACTGGGAAAGCACGAACCCCAGGCTGGCCACCGCGAAGATGGCCCAGGCCCGGCCGGGTTGCCCCGCGCGCTGCTGCATGCTGTTCACCTCCGGGAGCGGAACGGGGTTCATGGTAGCACCAGGGGCCGCGAAAGCAAACCCGCGCCTTTGCCCACCAGGCGGGGACGGTTTTTGGGTATACTCAAACAAAGCCGATACAGCCCCGCGTGGAAAAACGACCAACCATTTGGGAGACGCAACCATGGATGTCTGCACCGTGAACCTCACCCGGGTCATGGCCGCCCTGGATCTTTCCTCCTATTCCGAGACCACCTTCGTCCACGCCCTGACCCTGGCTCGGGCGCTGAAGACCGACCTGGTGATCGTCAACGTCATCAACTCCCGTGGCATGGAGGTCCTGGACCGCCTGGGGGCCGAGGGCTATAACATCTCCTTCGAGCAGTACGCCGCCACGGTGCGCAAGGACCGCCAGGCCGAGTTCGAGAAGGAATACCTCTCCCGGGTGGGCGATGTCCCCACCAAGCTGATTTTCAAGGTGGGCCTGCCCTACGACGAGATCATCAAGGTGATCAAGGAGGAGAACATCGGCCTGGTGGTGATGGGCACCAAGGGGCGCACCAACTTGGCCGGCACCCTCTTCGGCACCACGGCCGAGAAGGTTTTCCGCCGCGCCACCTGCCCGGTGGTCTCGGTGCGTGGTCCGGAGCACTGCCGCCTGACCTAGACGCGAGCCTCGGGGCATAGTCCCCTTTGCTAGCGCAAGGGCGGCCCACCCCGTGGAGCCAGACGCGCATCTTGCCGTTACAGATTTTTGAAGGGGCGGGGGGGAACTTTTGTTCACAAAAGTTTCCCCCGCCTTTCCTCATCCCCGGGAGCGTCAGGATGCCCGAGATAGCGATTTTAGGCGCCGGAACCATGGGCCATGGCATCGCGCAGGTCTTTGCCGTGGCCGGCTGGGCGGTGCGCCTCCACGACCCCGACCCTGGGGCCCTGTCCGCCGCCCCGGGGCGGATACGCCACAATTTCGATCCCTTCCTGGCCCTGGGCCTACAGGACGCGGCCGGGGTGGAGGCGGCCCTGGGGCGCATCGCCCTCTGCCCGGAGCTGGAAACCGCCTGCCAGGGGGCGTCGGTGGTGCTGGAGTGCGTGCCGGAGCGTCTGGAGCTGAAACGGGCCGTCTTCGCCCGGGCCGAGGCCGCCGCCGGACCGCGGGCGCTGTTGTGCAGCAACACCTCGGCCCTGCCCATCAGCGAGATCGGCCGCGATCTGGCCGACCCTTCGCGCCTGGTGGGCGCGCACTTCTGGAACCCGCCCCACATCGTGCCCTGCGTGGAGATCGTGGCCGGCCGGGCCACCAGCCCCGCGGCCTATGAGCGGACGGCGGAGATGGTGGAGGCGGTGGGCAAGGTGGCGGTGCGGGTGCGCAAGGAGGTGCCGGGTTTCCTGGGCAACCGCCTGCAGCACGCCCTGCAGCGCGAGGCCTTGTATTTGGTGGAGGCCGGCATCGCCGAGCCCGAGGACGTGGACAAGGTGGTCAAGCACGGCTTCGGCCTGCGCTACGCCCTGATGGGCCCCCTGGAGCGGGCCGACCTGGGCGGCCTGGACGTGACCTACGCGGTGCAGGAGACGGTCCTGCCCGACCTGGACAACCGCACCGCGCCCAGCCCGTTGTTGGCCCAGCGGGTGGCCGCCGGCCAACTGGGGCTCAAGACCGGCCAAGGGTTCTACGCTTGGACTCCGGAACGCCGCCAGCGGCTGGTGGCCAGGCGCGACCTGGCCCTTTTGTCCATCATCAAGCTGGTGGAGGATTTGCAAAAGGCCTGAACCGTCTCCTGAACCATCCTAAATACGTTACGCCGCCCCGCCGCCCCGCCGCCCACTCGGCCGGGGCGGTTTGCTTTCGCCAGGGGCGGACCAGGCGTTAGTAACGCCTGGCGATACCTCGTTGCAAAAACCGTGGTTTACCCTTGACCAGGCGGGGCACTCAAAATATAATGCGATGCGTACCACCGTAACGCACAGCGATATTCTGTGGGGACCCATGCCGCGCGAGCCCAAACACTTCGTGCAATCCCTGGCCCGGGGGCTGTCGGTGCTCCAGGCCTTCAGCCCCCAGCGCTCCCGTCTCACCCTGACCGAGTTGGGACAGGCCACCGGCATGAACAAGGCCGCGGTCCAGCGGCTGACCGACACCCTCCTGGTATTGGGCTTCCTGGGGCGCAACGAGCACAAGGAATACTATCTCGGCCCCAAGGTGCTCTCCCTGGGCTACGCCTTCCTGGAGGGCAGCCAACTGCGCGAGTTGGCCCGCGAGCATCTGCGCCGTTTTTCCGAGACCAGCGGCCGCACCGTCAACCTCTGCGTGCTGGACGATCTGGAGGTGGTGGTGGTCTACCGCCGCGAGGTGCAGAGCTTCTTCAAGTTCGACGTGCAGGCTGGCTCGCGTCTGCCCAGCTACGCCACCAGCATGGGCAAGGTTCTCCTGGCCGCCTTGCCCGATCCCGAGCTCAAGGCCCGCCTGAAACGTCTGAAGCTCATCCGCCTGACCCCCCAAACCATCACCGACCGCGACACCCTCTGGCGGGAGCTGATGGCGGTGCGCCAGCGGGGTTGGGCGGTGGGCGATCGCGAGGCCTCGCCAGCGCTCTATTCCTTGGCGGTGCCGATCATCAACCAACGCCATAGGGTCATGGCCGCCATCAATGTATCCATCTTCGCCGAGCGGATGGATCAGGCTTTGATCGAAGACCTGCGGGAAAAGTTGATCCGCCAAGGTCGCCAGCTCTCGGAGCTGATGGGTTATCACGGTCCCTATCCCATCCTGCCGGTGGGTCTGGACCAGGACGACGAATAGCGGGCCGCGCGCCCACCCCGGGGCCCGGCCGCCGAGCCAAACCCGCAACCAGGATGAACCAAGCAACAAGGGGGAATCGACGGCATGGCAAACTGCGCCACACTTGGCGACAAGCTGATGAGCCCGGAGGAGGCGGTGCGCCGCTTCATCAAGGACGGCGACATGATCGCCCTGGGCGGCTTCACGGTCAACCGCAACCCCATGGTCATCGGCCGGGAGATCATCCGCCAGGGCAAGAAGGACCTGCACCTGGTGATGCACTCCCACGGCCAGGCCATGGATCTCCTGGTGGGCGCTGGATGCGTGGCCCGGCTGGAGTTGGCCTATGGCGGCACCGGCCGCTTCGCCCCCACCGGCATCCGTTTCCGCAAGGCGGTGCAGTCGGGCCAGGTCAAGGTGGAGGATTATTCCAACTTCCACATGAGCCTGCGCTTCCTGGCCGGCTCCCTCAACCTGCCCTACATCCCCTGCCGCTCGGGTTTCGCCAGCGACGTGCTCCAGCAGTGGGGCTTCGGCCCGGAGTTGCGCGGGACTGGCAAGATACCCAGGGACAAGGCCATCATCGGCCAGAACCCCTTCGCCCAGGAGGACGACCCGGTGGTGCTGTTGCCGGCCCTGAACCCCGACGTGGCCCTGGTCCACGCCCAGTACGTGGGCGACGACGGGACGGTGCGCATCAAGGGGCTCACCTTCCTGGACGTTGAACAGGCCAAGAGCGCCGACCGGGTCATCGTCACCTGCGAGGAGATCGTGCCGGCCCACACCCTGCGCGAGGACCCGGACCAGAACACCCTGCCGCCTTTTTTGATCGACGCGGTGGTCCCCACCCCCTACGGCGCCCATCCCACCGCCTGCCACTACTTCTATGACTATGATCCCCGCCACCTGAACTATTACCGCGCGGTGGCCGGCGACGACGACGGCTTCCGCCGCTATCTGGACGAGTGGGTGTACGCCCTGGACAGCCAGGAGGCCTATCTGACCAAGGTTGGCGCGGCGGATTTGATCAACATCAGGGCCAACACCAAGGTTGGCTACGCGCCCGGTCTGGACCGGCGCTAGGCGAGGGGGGGCCAGATGAGCACGACATACACCGACAAGGAAATCATGGCTCTGGCGGCTGGACGGCTGGTAAGCAATGGCGACATCCTCTTCGCCGGCACCGGGCTTTCCATGTTGGCGGCCACGGTGGCCAAACGGGTCCATGCCCCCCAAGCGGTGGTCTTCTTCGAGACCGGCGGCATCGACCCCACCCTGGAGGAACTGCCCCTGGCGGTGGCCGACCCCCGGGTGATGACCGGCACCTGCATGAACAGCGGCCTGATTGACGCCTTCTCGCTGCTGATCCACCGTCGCCTGCGCACCATCGCCTTCTTGGGCGCGGCCCAGATCGACCCCTACGGGAACATCAATTCCACCTGCCTGGGCGACTATCAGAAGCCACGGGTTCGCTTCCCCGGCTGCGGCGGGGCCTGCGACGCCATGAGCCAGGCGTTCGGGGTGATCATCTTCATGCAGCAAGAAAAAAAGCGCTTCGTGGAGAAGGTGGACTACATCTCCAGCCCCGGCTGGCTGACCGGCGGCGACGCCCGAGCCAAGGCCGGTTTCAAGCGCGGGGGCCCTTTCGCGGTGGTCACCAACCAAGGCGTCATGCGCTTCCACGAGCAGACCAAGCGCATGTACCTGCATGAGTACTATCCCGGGGTCAGCCCCCAGGCCATCGCCGACAACTGCGGCTTCGCCCTGGATGTCGGCCGGGCCCGGGAGGCCCAGGCCCCCAGCGAGGTCGAGCTGAAGATATTGCGCGAGGAGGTCGACCCCTGCCGCCTGATCCTGGGGCCGCTGCCGGCCTAGCGCTCCCGAGGCGCGCAGCCCGGCCAAGGCCCGATCAACCCGGGGGGGGATGAGACAAGGAGCCACAGCATGGATTTCACGATTCCCGAGAACCTGAGCATGATGGTGGACACCGTCCGCCGCTTCGTGAAGAAAGACCTGGAGCCCATCAGCCAGCAGGTGGAGGACGACGACCACATTCCCGACGAGATCGTGGCGAAGATGGCCGAGCTGGGTCTGTTTGGACTGTCCATCCCCGAGGAGTACGGCGGCCTGGGCATCGGGGTGTTGGGCGAGTGCCTGGTCTACGAGGAGCTGTCCAAGGTCAACGCCTGCTTCCGCACCCGGATCGGCACCAACAACGGCATCGGCAGCATGGGCATCTACTACGACGGCACCGAGGAGCAGAAGCAGCGCTATCTGCCCCGCCTGGCCGCCGGGGAGTGGGTGAGCTGTTTCGCCCTGAGCGAGCCCGAGGCCGGCTCTGACGCGGCCAACGTCCAGACCACCGCGGTGCGCGACGGCGACTGGTGGGTGCTCAACGGGCTGAAGCACTTCATCACCAACGGCGACGTGGCCGACATGGCCTGCGTCTTCGCGCTGACCGACAAGGCCAAGCGCGCCAAGGGCGGCATCACCGCCTTCATCGTGGAGAAGACCGACCCTGGCTTCTTCGTCGGCACCATCGAGCGCAAGATGGGCATGCGCGGCAGCCACACCACCGAGCTGGTCTTCGACAACTGCCGCATCCCGGCCGACCGGGTCATCGGCGGGGACAAGAACATCGGCCAGGGCTTCAAGACCGCCATGAAGACCCTGGACAAGGGCCGGCTGACCATGGGCGCCTCGGCCCTGGGCTCGGCCCAGAAGCTTTTGGAGCTCTGCGTGGACTACGCCAAGCAGCGGGTGCAGTTCGGCAAACCCATCGCCGAGTTCCAGGCCATCCAGTTCATGCTGGCGGAGATGGCCACCCAGATCTACGCCGCCCGCCAGATGCTCTACCACGCCGCCTGGCTGCGCGACGCCAAGGGCACCTCCATCATCAAGGAGGCATCCATGGTCAAGTATTTCTGCACCGAGATGGCGGGCCGCGTGGCCGACATGGCGGTCCAGGTCTTCGGCGGCATGGGCTA
>JAIUYB010000145.1 GCA_020216625.1 Desulfarculus sp. | reverse complement strand
CAGGTGCGCTACGACCCGGAGTGGGTGAGCTATGCCCAGCTCCTGGACTGGTTCTGGCGCCACATCGACCCCACCGATCCCGGCGGCCAGTTCGTGGACCGGGGCCAGCAGTACGCCACCGCCATCTTCTATCATGATGAGGAGCAGCGCCGGCTGGCCCAGGAATCCAAGGACCGGCTGGCGGCCTTGGGGCGTTTCGGCCGGGCCATCGCCACCCAGATCCGGCCCTACACCGCTTTCCACCCGGCCGAGGAATACCACCAGGGCTTCTGCCACACCAATCCCGCCCGCTACCAGTCCTACCGCCAGGGCTCGGGGCGCGACCGGTTTTTGGGCCAGGTCTGGGGCCGGCCGGAGCCGGACCCGGGCAAGCCCGGGGGCGACAGCGCTTAGAAGCGATCCGGGCGGGCCGGGCAAGAGTCGGGGCCGGGGATCGCTCCCCGGCCCCGCGGTGTTTCGTCGGTGGCCTCGGCTCAACCTTGCCGCGCCGGCCCGGCCTGGACCCGCGACCCGGCGCGCAGCCGCTCCCAGACCTGGTGGATGTCCTCCAGGATCAGGTAGAAGCAGGGGATGAGCAGCAGGGTGATGCCGGTGGCGAACATCACCCCGAAGCCCAGGCTGATGGCCATGGGGATCAGGAACTGGGCTTGCATGCTGCGTTCCAGGATGATGGGCATCAGGCCGGCGAAGGTGGTCACCGAGGTGAGCAGGATGGCGCGGAAGCGCAAGGGTCCGGCCTGGCGGATGGCCTCGTTGGCGCTGGCCCCAGCTTTGCGCAGAGTGTTGGTCTTGTCGATCAGCACGATGGCGTCGTTGACCACCACGCCGGCCAGGCCCACGATGCCGAACATGCTCATCAGGCTGAGGTTGAAGCCCATCACCAGGTGGCCGATGATCGCGCCCACCACGCCGAAGGGAATGGAGACCATGATGATGAAGGGCTGGGTGAAGGAGCGGAAGGGGATGGCCAGGAGCACGTAGATGCCGGCCAGGGCGATCAGCAGGCCCTTCTGCACGTCGGCCATGGACTCGCGCTGCTCGCGCCCCTCGCCTTCCATGTCATAGCGCAGGTCGGGGTAGCGGTTGAGCAACTGGGGGATGTAGACGTTCTCCAGCTCGCGGCGGATCTCGGCGGCGTTGGACTTGGTCTCGTCCACGTCGGCGATGACCTTGATCACCCGCTTGCGGTTGGCGCGTTGCAGGTTGGCGTAGCCGCGCTCCATCTTGACCTGGGCCACCTCGCTGAAGGGCACCTCCTTGCCGTCGGCGGTGCGGATGCGCATCCGCTCCACGTCGGCCAGGGAGCGGCGTTCGGCCTCGGGAAAGCGCACCATCACCTTGACCTCGTCCTGGTCGCGCTGGATGCGCAGGGCCTCGGCCCCGTAGAAGGCATGGCGCACCTGGGTGGCCAGGTCGTTCAGGGTCAGGCCCAGGGCCCGCCCCGCCGGCTTGAGGCCCAGCTGCATCTCCGGCTTGCCGGGCAGGAAGGAGTCGCTGATGTCGAAGACCCCGGGCAGGGTGCGCAGGTAGTCCTTCATCTCCTCCACCGCCGCGGTCAGCTTCTGGTCGTCGGCGTGGCTGAGGTGGACCTCGATGGCGTTGCCGGCCTTGAACAGGTCGCTGGTGAAGGTCAGCGACTCGGCCTCGGGGATGTCGCCGGTCAGCTCGCGCCAGCGGGCCAGCACCGCCATGGTGGCCACGTCGCGCCGTTGGCCCTCCAGCAGTTGCATGAAAAGGGTGGCCTGGTTGCCGCTGATCTCGGTGGCCGAGGAGTGTCCGGCGCCGCTGACCTTGATCCCCACCAGTGAAACCAGGTACTCCATCAAGGACGGCGCGTCCCGGCCCCGCTTGGCGTCCAGTTCGGCGATGGCCCGGCGTCCCGCCTCCTCCAGGCGCTCCACCGCCGCCATGGTGCGCTCCACCGGGGTGCCGGCGGGCATCTCCAGCTCGGCGGTGATGACGTCGCTCTCCACCTTGGGGAAGAGGGTGAACTTCAGCCAACCGCCGGTGAAGACGCCCAGGGAGAGGAACAGCACCGCCACGCCCGCGGCCACGGTGAGGTAGCGCCAGCGCAGGCACCAATCCAGGAAGCGGGAGTAGGGGCCCTGGACGAATCGGCTCAGATGGCGCGAGGCCCATTTCTCCTTGGGGGAGCCATCGGGCCGCAGCTCGAACTTGACCTTGGCGCCGGCCAGGTGGGAGGGCAGCACGAACAGGGCCTCCAGGAGCGAGCCCAACAGGACCACGCAGACCACCAGCGGAATGTTGCGCATCACCTTGCCCATGGTGCCGGTGCCCATCAACAGGGGGGCGAAGGCGGCCACCGTGGTCAACACGCTGAAGACCACCGGTCCGGCCACCTCCTGGGTCCCCCGCACCGCCGCCTCCAGGGGGCCCTTGCCCTCCTGCCGCAATCGGAAGATGTTCTCCCCCACCACGATGGCGTCGTCGACCACGATGCCCAGCACGGTGATGAAGCCGAACAGCGAGATCATGTTGATGGAGATGTCCACCACCGGCAGGCACCAGATCGCCACTAGGAACGCGACCGGCACCCCCAGGGCCACCCAGAAGGCCAGGCGGCCGTTGAGGAACAACCACAGGGTCAGCACCACCAGCACCATGCCCTGGGCCATGTTGGTCAACAACAGGTTCAGGCGGCTTTTCAGGATCACCGAGCGGTCGGCGAAGATGCCGATGTCCATGCCCGCCGGCAGGGTGGGCCGGACCCGGGCCACGTATTTTTGCAACTCCTCGGCCATGCTGAGCACGTTCTGATCCGCCACCCGGAAGATCTGCACCAGGCCGGCCGGCTTGCCCTGGAAGCGGGCGAACAGGTCGATGTCCTCGAAGCCCTCGGTCAGCTCGGCCAACTGGTCCAGGGCCACCCGGCTGCCGTCGGGATTGCTCAGGACGGTGATGTCGCCGTAATCGGCGGCGTGGTAGCGGCGGCCCTTGGAGCGCACCAGCACCTCGCTGCCGGTGGTCTTGAGGCTGCCGGCGGGCAGGTCCAGGCTGCCCTGGCGCACCTTGTCGGCCACCGCGCCCAGGGTCAGGTTGTGGCGGCGCAGGGTGTCCTCCGACACCTCCAGGACGATCTCGCCCTTGCGCACCCCGAAGAGCTCGGTCATGGTCACCCCGGGCAGGGTGCTCACCTCGTCCTTGACCTTCTCGGTCAGGTGCTTGACGGTGTATTCGTCGGCGTCGCCAAACACCGCCAGCCACATCACCTGGGTCCGCTGGGTCAGCTCCTTGACCACCGGCTTCTCGGCCTCGTCGGGCAGGGTGGTGATGCGGTCCACCTCGGCCTTGACGTCGTCCAAGAGCTTTTGCAGGCTCCAGCCCTGCACCGCCTCCACCGTCACCGAGCCGTAGCCTTCGCGAGCGACCGAATCGATGCGGCGCACGCCCTCCACCCCGGCCACCCGCTCCTCGATGCGGCGCACCACCGATTCCTCGACCTCGGCCGGCGAGGCCCCCAGATAGACCACCCCCACGTTGACCTTGTCCAGGCTGAACTCGGGAAAGACTTCGATCTTGATGCTGAACAGGGTCAGGACGCCGCCGAAGACGCAGAAGAGCATCAAGAGATTGGCGGCGACGTGGTTATCGGCGAACCAGGCGATCCACTTGTTCACGACGCCTTCTCCTCCGCCGGCCGGCGGTCCTGGTCCAGGGCCGGCCGCGGGCCCTCCTCCGAGCCCTCCAGCCGCACCAGCATGCCCTCGGTCACCGCCTTGAGCTGGGTGGTGACCACCCGGTCTCCGGGCGCCAGGCCGTCGCTGATCAGGACCTTCTCCTCCTGGATCCGGGCCACGCGCACCTTGCGGAAGCTGATGCGTCCCTGGTCGTCCACCACCCAGACCTGGTCGTCGGCTCTGAGCGCGGCCCGGGGCAGCAGGGTGGCCTCGGGCAGCTCCTTGCCGCGCAGGCTCACCCGCACGTAGGTTCCCACCGCCAGGGGCGGCCGGGTGGTGTAGGGGTTTTCCACCCGCACCACCACCGGCACCAGGCGGGTGCGCTCGTCCACCTTGCCCTCGGCCCGCACCACCCGGCCCTTCCAGGTCATCTGCCGGCCCGCGAACTCGGTGGCCACCTCGGCCGGGCTGCCCTGACCATCGGCGGAGGTGAGCCCCGGCACCTTGAGCCAGGCCAGGTCGGCGTCCTCCAGGGGAGTGACGATCTCCACCGCCTGGGTGGCGTAGACCGTGGCCACCTTGTCGCCGGCCTTGAGATACTGGCCCAGGTCGGCCGCCTTGGCGCTGACCCTTCCAGCGAAGGGGGCCCTGATCTCGGTGCGCTCCAGGTTCAGCTCGGCCCTGGCCAGGTTGGCCTTGGCCGATGCCAGCCGGGCCTGGGCCACTTCCAGTTGTGGCCCCTTGGCCACCAGGTCCGGCGGGTCGCCGGTCCGGCCCAGGCGCCGCCACTCCTCGCGGGCCACCACCGCCTCGGCCTGGGCCAGTTGCAGCTTGGTGTCGGCGTCGTGGACCTCGGCCTTGGCGGTGGTCACCGCCAGACGATAGTCGGCCTGGTCCACCACCAACAGGACCTCGCCCTGGGCGAAGGAGCCACCGTTGACCAGGGCCGGGGAGACCTTGACCACCCGACCGGCCACCTCGCTGGCCAGGGTGGACTCATAGAGCGGGCGCACGGTGCCCTCGCCATGCACAACCACCGCCAGGGGGCTGACCTCCGCGGCCACGGCGCGCACCAGCGGGCGATGATCGCGGGGCGGCTTGGCCACCAGGGGGGCGCGGCTCTTGGTCAGAATCACGAACCCGGCCACGCCCGCCACCACCAGCAACAGGGCCAGACCACCGTGCAGCCACCTGCGGGAAAGATTGGCAATCATGGTTTTCATTCTTTCGCGATGGCGTCCAGCGGCGGGGGGCTGCCCCAGCCGCCGCCCAGGACGCGGTGGAGGGTTACACGGTTGGTGAGAAGGGCCTGCTCGGTCAGCACCAGGGTCTCCTCCAGGCCATAGCGGGTGCGTTGGGAATCCAGCACCGTCAGGTAGTCGGTCAGGCCGCGCAGGTAGCTGCGCTCGGCCGCCTCTTGGGTGTTGATGGCCTCGCGCAGGGCGGCCAGAACCAGTTCGCGGCGCTCCAACTGTTCCTGGCGGGTCAACAGCGCCCCTTCCACCTCGGCGAAGGCGTTGAGCACCGTCTTGGCGTAGTCGGCCTGGCCCTGCATCAGCCGGGCCCGGGCCGCCTGCTCGCCGGCCTTGAGATTGCCGGCGTCGAAGACGCTCTGACTCAGCCCGCCGGCGATGGACCACAGCTCCGAGACCGGAGTGAACAGGTCGGTCAGCTCGCTGCTGGCGTAGCCAAATCCGCCGGTGAGGCTGATGCGGGGGAAGCGGGCGGCCCGGGCCGCGCCCACCCGGGCGGTGAGCGCGTGCAGGCTGGCTTCGGCCGCCTTGATGTCCGGGCGGCGCAGCAACAGCTCCGAGGGCAGGCCGGCCGGCACCGGCGGCGGCTGGCGGTAATAGTCCTCGGGCAGGGCCTGCGGACCCCGCGAACGGGGGTAGTCTCCGGCCAGGACCAAGAGGCGCTGGCGCTTGATCCCCAGCTCCTGGCGCAGGCCGGGCAGGCTGGCCTGGGCCAGGGCCAGGGAGCGCTGGGCCTGGTGCAGGTCCAGGGCCCCGGTCAGCCCGCGCCGGTAGCGGCCATCCACGAAATCCACGCTGTGCTTGTAGGCGGCGATGGTCTTCTCGGCCACCTGGATGCGCCGGTCCAGGGCCTGGGCCTCCAGAAAGGCCGTGACCACCTCGGCCACCACGGTCTGGGCCACCACCCGGCGGTTCTCCTCCACCGCCAGCAGGTCGGCCCGGGCCGCCTCCTCGGTGCGCGCCACCCGGCCCCAGAGGTCCAGCTCGAAGCTGGCGGCCAGGGAGAGGTTGTAGCCGTCCACCGTCACCGCCAGGGGCTGACCGCTGAGGGGCGAGGTGGTCTGGGTGCGCTGGCGCTGGCCGGCGGCGTTGAGGTTGAGCGCCGGCCAGCGCCCGGCCCCGGCCTGGACCAGATTGGCCCGCACCTCCAACACCCGGCCGGCGGCCTTGACCAGGTCCTGGTTGCGGGTTAGCGCCCGGTCCACCAAGGCGTCCAGCTCCGGCTCCTTGAGATCCTTCCACCAGGCGTCGGCCTCGGCGAAAGCCCCCGCACCGGCGGCCTGGTGCTGGTATTCGGCCGGCGGCGGCACCGGTGGGGTGGGCGGGGAGAAGTCCGGACCCAGCCTCAGGCAGCCGGCCAGGAGCGGCAGGCAGGCCAGGACCAGCCA
>JAIUYB010000144.1 GCA_020216625.1 Desulfarculus sp. | reverse complement strand
CGGTCAGGCCGGCGGTGATGCCGGCCGCGTCGCGCTCTAGCCCAGCCCGCCGCCAGGCGATGGTACGCAGGCGCTCCAGCAGGGCGCGATATGGCGAGCCGGGGGCGGGATCGGCGCTGGGTCGGGGAGACAACTCCCGTTCATCGCCCTTAACCGGGAATAAACCGGCCTGGTTGGCCGCCTCCCGGCCGGCCAGCATTCCGAAGACCACGCACTCGGTGAGCGCGTTGCCGCCCCGGCGATTGGCCCCGTGCAGGCCCCAGGCCGCCTCGCCGCAGGCCAGCAGACCGGGTAGGTCGCTACGGCCGTTGGTGTCGATGCGCAGCCCACCCATGCAGAAGTGCGCCCCCGGAGCCACCCGCACCGGCTGGCGCCGGAAGTCGTGGCGATAGGTCCGCATCAGGGCCATGGGATAACGCGACCAGAGTTCAGCGGGCACGGCGGTGTAGTCCAGGTGGACTGGTCCGTCCCGCCCGGCGCGGTGCACCAGGATGGCGAAGGCGTCGCGCAGCATCTGGATGGCTTGGTTCAGGTCGCCCAGGCCGTGGGCGGTGGCAAGGTCGCGGCCCTGGGAGTCGAGCAGGCGCGCTTGCGGGGGATAGGACGGATAGAGCATCACCCGGGGCAGTCCGGGCTGGTCCAGCACCAGGGGGTAGAACTGCACGAACTCCAGATCCCACAGGGGAAGGCCGGCCCGGGCCGCCAGCAACCAGCCTTGGCCCAGGGACGACTTCTGGTTGTCGTTGCGGGCGTAGACCGCCGCCGCCCCGCCGCTGGCCAAGACCACCGCCGAGGCGGAGAACTCCAGGAGACGGCCGAAGCGATCCCAACCGCGCACCCCCGTCACCCGGCCGTCGCGCACCACCAGCTCCCGGGCTTGGAAACCACCCTGGAAGGTGAAGCCCGCCCGGCCGCGCAGGGAGGCCGCCAGGGCGCGCATCATCTCCGCTCCCCGGAAAACGTCGGGTCGGGGGGAGTTGTAGCTGTAGGTGTTATCGCCCGGAATCAGGTCCAGACCGTGGGGGCGCAGAAACGCGAAGGCCTCGGCGGCCTGGGCGGCGGCCGCCGCCACCAGGGCCGGCCGGTTGAGCCGCTTGCCTGTCTCAAAGGTGACTTCTTGATATTGCCGCGGATCGTGCCATGGGGTGGGGGCGGCGAAAACGCCGTTGGCCAGGGCCGAGTTGGTGCCCAGCCCCAAGCCGCCCCGGTCCAGGAGCAGGACCGGAACCCCACGGTCCAGGGCGGCCAGGGCGGCGGTGACTCCGGCCAGGCCCCCCCCGATGATGATCACCCGGCCTTTGGCGGCTGGCGGCATGCGGCCTCCTCGACGGCCTCAGTTGAGCAGGCGCGCGGGGTTGTCGCGCACCATAACCCCGATCTCGGCCCGGCTCAGGCCCTGCTCCAGCATTTTTTCCAGGTATTCGCCAAATCCCCGCACCGGCGGCGGGTTGCCCACCTGGCCGAAGTCGCTGGAGAGGATCACATGCTCCACCCCCAACGTCTGGGCCTGAACGGCGATATCCGCGAGCTCCAGGCGTCCGGGGCTGTGGGGCGTCACCGCGAAGAAGCAATGCTCCACCAGCGCGCCCAGGGCCACGGCCTCGCGCTGCTGGTCCAGGTTCATGTCGGTCACCGACTCCGAGGCGTGAGTCACCACCAGGCGCTTGACGCCCAGCTCCCGGCCCCGTCGCAAGAGGGCCAGACCCTCCTCGGGCGAGACATGGCCCGTGGCCAGCACCGCGTCGGCCTTGGCGATCATTTCCAGGATCGGGTCCAGCTCCCGGACCAGCCTCCCGGCGGAGTCAAACAGGCTGATGCCGTCGAAGTTGGGCGGCAGGGGGAAGGCGGTGGGCGGCTTGCCCGCCCCCCAGCGCCGGATGTGGTTGGCCGCGCCATGGGTGGGGGCGTAGACCACCCGACCACCGGCGCGCAGGAACGACTCCACCGCCACTGGATTGAGCCCGCCCACCGGCGGGTTCAGGGCCAGGGCGGAATAGATGCGGGGGCCATTGGGATATAGGGCGTTGAGGACGGCCGCCCGCCCCACGGTGCTGGTGCAGTGTTCTTTGATCAGCACCCCGGCCATGCCGGCGGCGGCCGCGTCGGCGGCCACCTCGGCCGCGCTTTGGCGGCGATTGACCACATCGGGCGAGGCGTGGACGTGCAAATCGATGGCACCTATGAGCAGTTCGCTGAAGGCCATGGATCGCCTCTCCTATCCCAGGATCAGTTTGCCCAGCCAGAGGGTCGACCAGGGCAGGTAGGTGACCATGAGCAGCATGCCCACGTCCACCACGAAGAAGGGGAGCATGCCCTTGCTTATCTCCTCGATGGACAGCCCGCTGATGGCCGAACCCACGAACAGGCTGTAGCCGAAAGGCGGGGTCTCCATGCCCACCGCGAAGTTGATGACCACGATGGCCCCCAACTGCACCGGGTCGATCTCCAACTGCGCGCCCAGCTTCAGCAGCAGGCCGCCCAGGATGATCATGCAGGCCAGGTTGTCCATGAACGCGCCCAGGATCAGGAGGATCACGTTGAGCATGATCAGGAGCAGAATCTTGTTGTCGGTGATGGACAGCAGGGCGCCCACGATCTTGTCCGGCACCTGCTCGTAGGCCAAAAGCCAACCAAAGGCCGAGGCCACGGCGATGATGAACATCACGATGGCGGTGGTCTTCATGGATTTGAGGGCCAGCTCGCCCAGCCCGGCCGGGCGCAGGCCCTTGTAGATGAACAGACCCACCACCAGGCCGTAGACCACCCCGACAATGGAGGCCTCGGTGGGGGTGAAGATGCCGCCGTAGATTCCTCCCAGGATGATCACCGGAGCCAGGAGCGCCCACTTGCCCTGGTTGAGGGAGTGGGCGAACTCGGTCCGGGTGGCCCGGGGCAGGGTGGGCAGGTTGTACTTGCGGGCCATCAGGTAGCAGACCAGCATGTAGCCCAGGCCGCAGGACACCCCGGGGATGACGCCGGCCAGGAACAGGCGGCTGATGGAGGTTTCGGCGATCACCCCCCAGACGATGAAGGGAATCGATGGCGGGATGATCTGGCCGATGGGGCCGACGCAGACCGCCAGGCTGGCCGCGAAGCGCTTGCTGTAGCCGCGCTTGATCATTTCCGGGATCATCACCGAGCCCACGGTGGCGGTGGTGGCCGGGGCCGAGCCGGAGATGCAGGCGAAGAACATCGAGGCCAGCACCGAGACCATGCCCAGGCCGCCCTTGACGTGGCGCACGAAGGGTTCGGCCACCTGGACCAGGCGGGTGGAAAGCCCGCCGCCGGTCATGAGGTCGCCGGCCAAGATGAAGCCTGGCACCGCCAGCAGGGGAAAGGACTGGGTGCCGGCCAGCACCCGTTGGGCCAGCATGACCAGGTCGATGTCCAGGAGCCACAAAGCCGCCAGCGAGCTGAGGCCCAGGGAGAAGACAATGGGCACGCCCAGCACCAAAAGGGCCAGGAATCCGAGGGTGAGGACCAGGGCCGCTTCGCTCATGAGCGCACCTCCGCGGTCTTGGCGGGCAGCAGCCGGGCCAGGGCGTGGATGAAGACCAGCGCCCCGCAGACCGGCGCGGACCAAGTGACCAGATCCAGCGAAAGGCGCAGGGTGGGGGTGAGGTGGCCGGTGGTGCGCTCCAGGAGGTCATAGCCGGTGACCGCCAGCACCAGGCCGAAGAAGGCGACGCTGGCGGTGATGGCCCGCTCCAACCAGCGGGCCAGCCCCTCTGGCAGGCGATCCAACAACAGGGTCAGGCGCACGTGGAAGTTCTCGCGTACGCCCAGACTGCCCGATAAAAGGGTCAGCCAAGCGAAGATCATCAGCGAGACCTCCTCGGGCCAGGACAGGGCCCGCCCCACCAGGTAGCGGAAAATGATGGAAGCCGTCAGGCTGGCCACCAGGACCACGGTCAGGGCCACCACCGCCCAGCCGGTGATCCGGGCCAGAGCCGCGCTGAGTTTATCTAGGATGCGAAACATGGCATGGCTCCGAGGGATCCCGCCGCTGGTCCGGCGGGATCCCCGGTTGCTGGTTGGGGAGGGGAGGCGCGGCTACTTCACCGCGGCCAACACCTGGTCCATGATGTCGGCCCCGATGCTGGGCTTGAACTCGTCATAGACCGGGGTGACCATGGCCCGGAAGGCGGCCGGGTCCTTGATCTTGTTGACCTGCATGCCCTTGGCGGCCAGCGCGTCCTTGATCTTCTCCTCGTTGGCGGCGTTGATCTTGCGCGCGCTGGCGATGCCCTCGGCCGCCGCCTGCTTCACCGCCGCCTTCTGGGCGTCACTCAGCTTGTCGAAGGTCTTTTGGGCCATCAGCACGCCCAGGGCGGAGTAGGTGTGGTTGGTCAGCGACAGATACTTGGTCACCTCGGCGTAGCCGTTGTTCTGGATCACGGCCAGGGGGATCTCCAGACCGTCGACGGTGCCCTGCTGCACCGCGGTGAAGGTCTCGCCCCAGGCCATGGGCACCGCGTTGCCGCCCAGGGCCCGGAACATGCCCAGGTAGACCGGGTTCTGCATCACCCGCCACTTGATGCCAGCCACGTCCTTGGGCTCCACCACCGGGCGGACATTGTTGATCATCTGGCGGAAGCCACCCTCGGCGAAGCCCAGGCCGACGATCTTCTTCTTGGCCAGCTTGGCCAGCAGGGCTTGGCCCACCGGACCGTCCAGGACCTTGTGGGCCTGGGCCTCGTCCGCGAAGAGGAAGGGCATGTCGTTGACCTGGAAGGCCGGCTCGATGCTGGCGATGGGGGCGTTGGTGATGATACCCATGTGCAGGGTGCCGAAGGACATGCCTTCCAGCATCTCCTTCTCGTCGCCAAGCTGGCGGTTGGGGAAGAACTGGACGTCGAACTGGCCGGGAGCCGCGGCCTCCAGGGCCTTCTTGATCTCGCGGGCGGCGATGGCGTAGGGATCGGTGGGGCCATCGCTGGTGGTCCAGCCCATTTTGATCACGATGGGGCTGGCCAGGGCCAGGGGGGCCATCAGGCAGAGCATGGCCAGCACGGCCAGGCCGGCGGCGCTACGGATGATGATTCGGCTTTTCATGCTGCGTCTCCCGGTTGGGGTTGGGTGGGCGGCGCCGAGGCGGGCGGGCAGAGACGGGGTCGGGGCTTGCGGCCCGCCCCCAGGCGAAGCCCGGGGCGAGGCATGGGCAACGCGCCGGACCCAGGCATGGGGACGCCTCGGCTCGATACTGAGACCACTTTGATGGGATAGTTATTGCACAGGCCGCGCGGAATGTGCAATAAATAAATATGCCAACCAGGTTGTCTGACAAATTTCAGCTCCTGCCGGGGCCTTCGCTGCCGGATCGCGTGGCCGAGGTTTTGAGCCGGGAAATCGCCGACGGGGCGCTGGCCCCGGGCAGCCGTCTGCCGGTGGAGGCCGAGCTGGCCGCGCGCTTCGGCGTCAGCCGGCCGGTGATCCGGGAGGCCCTAGCCAAGCTCAAATACGAGGGCCTCGTGGATTCCCGCCAGGGGCGCGGGGTCACGGTGGTGGGCCCCGCCGGGCGGCGCTCCTATCGCTTGGAGGCGGCCCACCTGTTGGGGCCGGGGGAGCAGGCCCAGCTCTACGAACTGCGCACGGTGTTGGAGACCGAGGCCGCGGCCCTGGCCGCCCGCCGCCGCCAGCCAAAGGATCTCAAGGCCCTGGAGGCCTGCCTGCGGGCCATGCGCCGGGCGGTGGAGGAGCAGCAGGTGGGCTCGGCCCCCGACGCCGAGTTTCACTGTCTGCTGGCCGAGGCCAGCGGAAACCGCCACCTGAGCGACCTTAGCCGCTTCCTCTATGACCGCCTGGCGGTGGTTATCAAACGCGCTCGCCAAACCTCCTTGCGCACCCCGGGGTTGTCGGCCCTGGTGCAGCAGGAGCACGAGGCCATCCACCGGGCCATCGTGGCCCGCGATCCCCAGGCCGCCCGCCAGGCCGCCCTGGACCACCTGCGCAACGCCGCCCGCCGCATGAATCTGCCCGCCATCTAGCCGCCCGGCCCTCGAAACATCGGCGCCCCGGCCTTGGGGGGGGTGGCCGGGGCGCGCTCGCTGATTTAACAAGGTGTAGCTTTTGTGATTTAACAGGTTGATAGCTTGTGATTTAACATGGTGTCGGTTTGTTTGACCGCCGGGCTGGTGGCCCGAGGGTTAGATCTCCATCTCCATCACGATGGCCCCTTTGGGGCAGACATGGGCGCAGAGTCCGCAGCCCTTGCAGTAGGCCAGGTCGATCACCGGACGCCCGCTGACCGGGTCCTGGCTGATGGCCTGGTCCGGGCAGATCAGCTGGCAGG
>JAIUYB010000143.1 GCA_020216625.1 Desulfarculus sp. | reverse complement strand
ATGGCCCCCAGGGGCTGGTGCAATTCCAATGCGTCCTGCCCATGGCCGACGCCGCCACGGTGCTTGACGAGATGCTCACCCTCACCGCCCGCTCGGGCATGGCCTCGTTCCTGGCGGTGCTCAAGGTCTTCGGCGACATCCCTTCCCCGGGACTGCTCTCATTCCCCCGGCCCGGAGCCACCCTGGCCCTGGATTTCCCCATCCGGGGCCGCCAGACCTGGGACCTGATGGCCGAACTGACCCGTCTGGTGCGCCAGGCCGAAGGCTCCATGTACCCGGCCAAGGACGCCTGCATGGGCCCCGAGGACTTCGCCGCCTTCTATCCCAACCATCGCGAGCTGGAGACCTGGCGCGATACCCGCTTCTCCTCCAGCTTCTGGCGCCGGGTCACCGGCCAGGAGGGCCAGTGATGCCAAAGATTTTGATCCTGGGAGCCACCTCGGCCATCGCCCAGGCCACCGCCCGCGTCTTCGCGACCGAGGGCGCGGCCTTCTGCCTGGTGGGAAGGGGTGCGGAGCGCCTGGAGATCGTGGCCCAGGACCTGACCGCCCGGGGCGCGGCCGAGACCTTTTGCCTGGAAGCCGACCTGAGCGACTGCGAGGGCCACCTGGAGCTGATCCAACGGGCCGACGCTCGGTTGGGCGGCTTGGACCTGGCCCTGATCGCCCACGGCACCCTGGGCGACCAGGCCGCCGGCCAGGCGGATTTCTCCATTGCGCTCAAGGAGTTGCAGACTAATTTCCTCAGCGCGGTCTCCCTGCTGACCCACCTTGCCAACCTGTTGGAACCTCGGGGCCGGGGAGCCTTGGTGGCCATTAGCTCGGTGGCCGGCGATCGCGGCCGCCAGAGCAACTACATCTATGGCGCGGCCAAGGGCGGGCTGAGCATCTTCCTGCAGGGCCTGCGCAATCGCCTGGCCCCGGCTGGGGTCCGGGTGCTGACCGTCAAGCCGGGCTTCGTGGACACCCCCATGACCGCGGCCTTCAATAAGGGCTTGCTCTGGGTGGGGCCGGAGGTCATCGCCACCTGCATCCATCGCGGCCTGGCCAAGGGCCGGGAGGTGGTTTACGCCCCCTGGTTCTGGCGCTATATCATGCTTGTCATCCGCGCCATTCCCGAGCGCTTCTTCAAACGCCTCAAGCTTTGATCGCCTCGCCCTCTCCATGGGGGAGGGCCCTCAATCATCCTGAAAATATGAGGGGTTCCCCTTATTCCCACCTTTCCCAACCGGGTCCATGATGACGTTCAGGGAGTGAAGGCTCCCCGGTCCGGCCCCTAAAGAAAAGGGGTGGAGACCAAACGCTCTATTCTTGGCCTGGAAGCGTCCAGGAATGTTAACCTGAATAGAGAGGTTTGTTGTCGGGATATCCAGCCCAACCGGCGCTCGCGTCAGGCCCCGGGGCCGAACCGGTGGAGGGTGAGCCATGGCGACTAACAGACAGGTGTGCAGGGCCTCGGTGGCGGTGGTCATCGATCTGGACAGCCGCGAGGCCAAGGTGGAGCAATTGCCTTCGGTGATCATCAGCGGCCCCGAGGAGGAGATCGACGCCCAAGAGGGCCGTCCCCTGCTGGAACTGATGTACGATGGCATGAAGGTGGTGGGCACCCTTTTGGAGGAGTCGAACCGCAAGATCATCCGGGTGGAGGTGATCGAGCTGAACTGCGAAGGCGTGACCTGCGCCGACACCAAGGGCCTGCCCACCCTGAAGTAGGGCGGGCTCCCAAAAGCGCCGCGCCCACCGGCGCCAGGCCGATGGGCGCGATGCAGACAGGGCAGGCGACTACTTGCTGGGGTTGAGGACGTCCTTGACTTGGGCCGCCGGCTTGAACGCCATGCGTTTCTTGGCCGAAATCTTGATGGCCTCGCCGGTCTTGGGGTTGACGCCCTTGCGCGCCTTGGTCTTCTTCAGCGAGAAGGTGCCCAGGCCCGCCACCCGCAACGGGCGGCCCGCCTTGACTTCCTTGACCGCCAGCGTCACGAAGGACTCCAACGCCGCCTTGGCCGCGGTTTTGGCGATCCCCGCGTCCTTGGCCATCTGATCGATCATCTCCAGCTTCGTCATCGCTTTCTTTGCCATACGCCCCTCTCTCTCCCTATTTTGAGGTTGGAAGCATCTAACCATTCCCAGACCGGTGATGTCAATTGGCTGAATCGTTTTTGAGCCATTTTCACGACGCCAGCCACTAAAAAAATGTTTTTATGCACACCAACCGGGCGAAATTCACCGATTTTGCGCCCCAGGCGTCGACCTTTTCTCACTTGTCGCGGACTGGCCGGAAGCATAAGCTTGGCCTGGGAATCCCTGGGAGGGCTGTATGAACCTGGCGCGGGAATTCGACTTGACCAATCTGCCCGGTCTAAGCGAGGCGGAGGCCCAACGACGTCTGCTCCAAAACGGCCCCAACGAGTTGCCCAGCGGTAAACCGCGAGGGATCGGGGGCCTGTTGCGCGAGGTCCTGGCCGAACCCATGCTGCTGCTCTTGCTCCTGGCGGGCGGGGTGTACCTGGTCCTGGGTGACATCCAGGAGGCCCTGCTGCTGCTGGCCTTCGTGCTGGTGGTTCTGGGTTTGACCCTGGTGCAGGAGCGGCGCAGCGAAAAGGCCCTGGGTGCCCTGCGCCGGTTGGCCAGTCCTCGGGCCCTGGTGATTCGCGACGGACGCGAGCGGCGCATCCCCGGAGCCGAGGTGGTGCGCGGCGACCTGATAGTGCTCAGCGAGGGCGACCGGGTGCCGGCCGACGCCGAGGTTCTGGCCTGCCGGAACCTGCTGGTGGACGAGTCGCTCTTGACCGGAGAGGCCGATCCGGTGCGTAAGCAGAATTGCGACGGTGCGCCCTTGGACCTGTCGTGCCCCGGCGGGCAGGACCGCTCCGAGGTCTTCTCCGGCTCCCTGGTTGTGCGCGGCCTGGGCTTGGCCCGGGTGGAGGCCATCGGCACGGACACCCAACTGGGGCGCATCGGCTCCGCCTTGGACCAACTTACGCCAGAGCCCACCCCGCTCCAGGTCCAAACCAATCGCCTGGTCAAACGCCTGGCTCTGGTGGGCCTGGGCTTCAGTCTGGCGGTGACTTTGTTGCACGGCCTGGGCCGGGGCGAGTGGCTCTCGGCGGTGCTGGCCGGCTTGTCTCTGGCCATGGCCATGCTACCCGAGGAGTTCCCGGTGGTGCTGGCCATCTTCCTGGCCCTGGGGGCCTGGCGCATCTCGCGGCGGGCGGTGCTGACCCGGCGGTTGCCGGCGGTGGAGACCCTGGGCGCGGCCACGGTGCTCTGCGCGGACAAGACCGGCACCCTGACCCAGAACCGCCTGGCCGTGGCCCGGCTCTGGGCCGGTGGCCAGGAGTTCGACCTGACCACCGCCGACCAACCCGCCCTGCCCGAGCATTTCCACGCCTTGCTGGAATACGCGGTCTTGGCCAGTCAGCGCGAACCCTTCGACCCCCTGGACCGGGCGCTGCGCGAGGCCGGTCGGCGCTGGCTGACCGAAGGGGAGCACTGGCACGATGAATGGGATCTGGCCCGGGAGTACCCCCTGAGCCGAGAGCTCTTGGCCTTGTCCCATGCCTGGCGGGGCCCGGGCCAGCCAGGCTACGTGGTGGCGGCCAAGGGTGCGCCCGAGGCCATCGCCGATCTCTGTCATCTGCCACCGGAGACGATCGCGGCCCTGGAGGAGGCCACTCAAAGCCTGGGCCAACGCGGCCTGCGCTCGGTGGGTGTGGCCGCCGCCAGATTGGGCGCGGATGAGCTTCCCGACGGCCAACACGACTTCGCTTTCCACTTCGTGGGGCTGGTGGGCATGCAGGATCCCCTGCGGTCGGAGGCGGCGCCGGCGGTGGCCGAATGCTGCCGGGCCGGGATCCGGGTGGTGATGATCACCGGCGACCATCCCGCCACCGCCCGGGCGGTGGCGGGCCAGGCCGGCCTGGAAAACCATGACGAGGTGCTGACCGGACCGGAGCTGGCTGCCATGGACGAGAACCAACGTTGGCAACGCCTGGCCCGGGTCAACGTCTTCGCCCGCATCGCCCCGGCGCAGAAGCTAATGATCGTCCAGGCCCTCCAGGCCCGGGGCGAGGTGGTGGCCATGACCGGCGATGGGGTCAATGACGCCCCGGCCCTGAAGGCGGCCCACATCGGGGTGGCCATGGGTGGTCGCGGCACCGACGTGGCCCGCGAGGCGGCCGACCTGGTGCTGTTGAACGACGATTTCGCCTCCATCGTGGCCGCGGTGCGCCTGGGCCGGCGCATCTTCGCCAATCTGCGCAAGGCCATGGCCTACATTCTGGCGGTGCACGTGCCCATCGCCGGCCTCTCCCTGGCCCCGGCCCTTCTGGGATGGCCCCTGATCCTTTTGCCTGTGCACATCGTCTTTTTGGAGATGATCATCGACCCGGCCTGCTCGGTGGTCTTCGAGGCCGAGCCCGAGGAGCCGGGACTGATGGACCAGCCCCCCCGCGACCCCGGCCAGCCGCTGTTTGGCGCCGGTCCGGTGACCCTGGCCCTGATGCAGGGGATGATGGTGCTGGCGGTTCTTCTGGGGGTCTACGCCATCGCCCTACGCTTCGGCCATGGCCCGGACGAGGCCCGCGCCCTGGCCTTCACCGGCCTGGTGCTGGCCAACCTGGGCCTGATCCTGGCCAATCGCTCTTGGGACGCCACCATCCTGGCGGCCCTGGTCCGGCCCAATCCGGCCCTGTGGTGGGTGGTGGGCGGGGCGCTGGCCATGCTGGGTCTGGTGCTCTTTCTGCCCGGTCTGCGGGATCTGTTTCACTTTTACGTGCTGCACCCACACGACCTGGCCATCTGCCTGGGCGCCGCCCTGGCGGCCATCGCCTGGTTCGAGATCTACAAGCTTTGGCGCCGCCACCAGCGCCGGAGGCATGTGACATCATGAGCGAACAACACCTGGTGTTCGTCTACGGCACCCTGCGCAAGGGCTATAAGAACCACCACCTCATGGCCGGGGCTCGGGACCTGGGGCCCGCCCGCAGCCTGGAGTCCTACGCCTTGTTTTTGGACGATTATCCCTACCTGGTGAAAACCCAGGCCGTGGCCCCGGTGGTGGGGGAGCTGTACGCGGTGGACGAGGCGGGTCTGGCTCGGCTGGACCAACTGGAGGAGCACCCCAATTGGTATTGCCGCGAGAGGATCACGGTGCTGGACCAAGCCGGGCGGCGGCGCGAGGCCTGGGTCTATTTCTTCCCCCGACCCCAGGGGAGACTGTTGGCCAGCGGCGACCTGCGCGAGGCGGGCGACTATTAGAAACGCGGCGCGGACGGTGGCGGCCTATGGCCCGGCCAGGCTGGGCGGAGTCTCGCCCTTCATGAATTGTTCCACGTACCAATCCACCACCGCGTCGGAAAACATGACCATGTCCATCTGGCGGGTCATGACGAAAAGCCGGCCGATGACGCTGAGCTTGGCCTCCAGGGTGGCGCTGGGGTGTTTTTCCATGCGGGCGAAGACGTTTTCCTTCTGCACCTCCACCCAAAAGCCGGAGCGCTCCAGCACCGTGCCGATGAAGCGCGCCCTCCGCGCCCGGCGGGGGGGATCGGCCCCGCCGCCCAGGAAGGTGAAGCGGACGTAGTTGTCCTCCTGGTTGGGCGAGCAGAAGGCGTCCACGGTCGAGAAATGAAAGCCCAAGCGCGAGGACAGGTTCATGTAATCGCGGCTGCTGAGCACATAGTTGTGGCGGTAGATGCGCCGGCGGATCTCGGGGTCGTGGTGATCCTCCAGGCTCTGGTCCAGGGTGCGGGCCTCCACCGCCCCCGGACCGCGCCACTCCACGGAGTGGATTCCCGCCAATAGCCCCAGGAAGGGGCGGCTCTCAACGTCTGACTCGTCCACCTCCGGATCCCGGGCCGCCCGAGGGTTGACTCCACCGCCCAGGTCGATCAGGTAGAGCTCCAGGGGAAAGTCGGCCTTGAGCCGGCGGGCGGCCCCGGAGAGATCGCAGTCGGCGGGTTGGCGTTCCAGGTGGCAGACCTCGCCGGCGCTGTCGGCGTAGCGGAACATCTCCTGCATGGCCATCTCGTGGCTGTAGCGGGTGATGTCGTGCAGGGTGCGGCAGTGGCCGGGCATGAAATCCGGCCGCCGGGGATCGGTGAGGTTCAGGGGGGTGATGCGCTCCAAGGCCCGCTCCAGCACCCGGTAGGCCTGGGTCTCCACCAGGGCCAGGAAACGCTTGGCCTGCAGGATCACCAGGGCCCTGATCTCGCCCTCGTAAACCCGCCCCCGGTCGGCGTCCACCGTCACCAACTGGCCTTCGCCCAGGCTCTGGCGGGCCTCACGCGCGCCGAAGACCGCCGGCACCCGGCGCTCACGGGCCA
>JAIUYB010000142.1 GCA_020216625.1 Desulfarculus sp. | reverse complement strand
GGAGTGCCCCCCTTCAACCGCGAGATCTGCCCGGAGTGCTCGCGCCAGCGTCTGGCCAGACGCCTGGCCGAACGCCATTTCGAGCAATACCAGCTCGCCTCCGGCGAGGAAGCCTAGCCCATGGGTTTCAACTGGCTCAGCGAGCCGCGCGGAGACTACTACACCCGCCACTTCGTCCCCACCCCGGAGGCCGAGGGCGACCGCCTGATCCTCAACCTGGGACCCCAGCACCCTTCCACCCACGGCGTGTTGCGGGTGGTGGTGGAGATGGACGGCGAGTACATCATGAAGGCCGAACCGGTGCTGGGCTACATCCACCGCATGCAGGAGAAGATGGGCGAGGTCAAGACCTGGCGCCAATATCTGCCCAATATGGGGCGGGTGGACTATCTGCACGCCCTGGCCTGGAACTGGGCCTACGTGGGGGCGGTGGAGAAGCTGGCCGGGATCGAGGTCCCGCCTCGGGCCGAGTACATCCGGGTCATAACCTGCGAGCTGAACCGCATCTCCAGCCATCTGCTGTGGTGGGGGGCCTACCTGCTGGACCTGGGGGCCTTCACCCCGATCCTCTACGCCTTCGCCGACCGTGAACGGATCATGGACATCCTGCAAATGGTCACCGGCTCGCGCCTGACCTATTGCTACTACCGCTTTGGCGGAGTATCGGCCGATCTGGGCGAAGGCTTCATCCAGGCCACCCGTGATTTCTTGAAACAATTTAAAACCCGCATTCCCATGTTCCACGACCTGGTCACCGGCAACATGATCCTGCGCGGCCGCTGCGAACAGATCGGCGTGCTGCCCCTGGAGATGGCCCGGCGCTACGGCGCCACCGGCCCGGTGCTGCGCGGATCGGGTCTGGCCTATGACACCCGCCGGGCAGAGCCCTACTCGGTCTATCCCAGCCTGGATTTCCAGGTGCCGGTGGGCGTGAACGGCGACGCCATGGACCGCTACGACGTGCGACTGGCCGAAATGACCCAGAGCATCGCCATCATCGAGCAGGCCCTGGAGGCCATGCCCGACGGACCTCATATCAACCCCGACGTGCACGAGCGATTGAAGCCCCCGGCCGGCGAGGTTTACTACGCGGTGGAGGGCGGCCGGGGCAAGATCGGGGTCCACCTGATCAGCGATGGTGGTCCCCGGCCTTACCGGGTCAAGCTGCGCTCGCCCAGCTTCTGCAACCTGCAACTGTTCGCCGAGTTGGCCCAGGGTACGTTGCTGGCCGACGCCGTCTCCATCCTGGGCAGCCTGGACCTGGTCATCCCGGAGATCGACCGATGACGATGACCGAGATCATAAGCCACCCTCTGACCAAGCTGGTGCTGGGCCTGGTGCTCATCCTGGTTTTCGTGGGCGTCAACGGCCTTATCCTGGTCTGGATGGAGCGGAAGGTGGTGGGTTTCATCCAGCGCCGACCCGGCCCCTACGAGGTCGGACCCCATGGCATCCTGCAATCGCTGGTGGACGGCGTGAAGCTGATCGCCAAGCAATTGGTGACACCCCGCGGCGCGGACCGTTTCCTGTTCTGGCTGGCGCCGATGCTCTCGGTGACACCGGTGGTGATCTGCTTCCTGCCCATCCCTTTCAGCCCCGGTCTGACCGCCATGGACGTCAACCTGGGCCTGCTGTTGATCCTGGCCTTCTCGGGCATCAACGTGCTGGCCCTATGCGCGGCCGGCTGGGGCTCCAACAACAAATATGCCCTGATCGGCGCGGCCCGGGCGGTTTCCCAGTCGGTGGCCTACGAGATACCGTTGCTGCTGTCGGTGCTGTGCATCGCCTTCCAGACCGGCAGCCTGAGCCTGAGCGCCGTCGCCGAGGGCCAGAGCCGGGGCCTGCTGTCCTGGAACCTCTGGGTGCAACCTCTGGCTTTCGTCATCTTCTTCATCAGCGCCACCGCCGAGACCAACCGCGCGCCCTTCGACCTGCCGGAGGCCGAAAGCGAGCTGACCGCCGGCTTCCACACCGAATACTCGGGCATGGGTTTCGGCCTCTTTTTCCTGGCCGAATACACCTACATGATCGTGGTCTGCTCGGTGGCCACCGCCCTGTTCCTGGGGGCTCACGACGGACCATTCCTGCCCGGACCCTGGTGGTTCGTGCTCAAGGTCTACGCCCTGATCCTGGCTCTGATGTGGTTCCGTTGGACTTTCCCCCGGGTACGCTTCGACCAATTGCTGAACCTGTGCTGGAAATGGCTCATCCCCCTGGGACTGGCCAACCTGTTGGCCACGGCCCTGGTCCTGAAGCTGGGGGAGTGAGGGGCATGCCCGGGCTGGCCAATCTGCTGGCCACCGCCCTGGTCCTGAAGCTGGTGGAGTGAGAGGCATGCCCGGACTGGCCAAGACCATCAAGGGACTGTGGAGCCTCATCGTGGGCCTGGGCGTCACCGGGGTGGAGTTCTTCCGCCCCCAGCTCACGGTCCACTATCCTCGCAAGGAGGTGGACAACCTGGCCACCTACCGCGGGCACATCGACTTGGTGGCCAGGGACGACGACCCCCTGACCCCGCGCTGCATCGTCTGCCGCAAGTGCGTGGCGGCCTGCCCCTCGGGCTGCATCGCCATCGAATCGCGCCTGGTGGGGGCGGAGCCCGGCGGCGACGCCCGGGAGCTGAGCCTGGCCCCGGGCTTGATCGTCACCGGCAGCCACGCCGCGCCTCCACCCCGCCAGAAAATCCGGCGCGAGGTGGCGGCCTTTCATCTCAACTACAACCTGTGCAGCCTTTGCGGTCTGTGCGTGCAGACCTGTCCGGTCCAGTCCTTGGCCTTCTCGCGCGAGGCTTATTTGTGCGGCTCATCCCGAGCTGATTTCGAATTCGAACTCCTGGAGAGGCTGCGTCGTCGCGCGCCAGCCGGCGGCCAGCGCGCGGCCTAGGCCCCGGGAGGGAGGTGGCATGGACTTCTTGGCGTATCCGGCCTATGGGCTCTACCTGTTGCTGATCCTGGCGGGCGGTTTGGGCGCGGTATTGGCCCAGAGCCTGGTGCGGGCGCTGATGGGCTTGATCCTGACCCTGTTTGGGGTGGCCGGGATGTACCTCTTGATGTCCGCGCCTTTCCTGGCCTTCATGCAGATCCTGATCTATGTCGGCGCGGTGAGCGTGCTGATATTCTTCGCCATCATGCTCACCCGTCCCAGCGATGGCGGCGAGGCCGGACAGGAAGGCTCGCGCGGTCTGGGACGGATTGTCCTGGGCGTGATCGCCGGTCTGGCTCCGGTGGCCATCCTGGCCTGGGCGGTGGTCAAAAAATCACCCACCGACCTGCCTCTCAAACCAGAGGCCAGCCTGGCCAGCCTGGGCCAATACCTGACCGGACCCTACGCCCTGGCCTTCGAGCTGATTTCGGTGGCGCTCCTGGCGGCCATGGCCGGGGCGGTGCTCCTGGGTTTCGAGAGGAGGCGGCCGCGATGACCCCGCTGACGCTCTTCCATCTTGCGGCGCTGCTGCTGCTGGGTCTGGGGATCGTGGGCATCGTGTCCCGGCGCAGCCTGGTGGGCATGCTGATCTCGGTGGAGCTGATGCTCAACGGGGCCGGCTTGGCCCTGGTGGCCAGCGCCCGCCTGACCCCGGCGGTGGATGAGCTGGGTCAGTTGGGGGCGCTCCTTGTGATGGGCCTGGCCGCGGCCGAGGCCACCCTGGTCCTGGCCATCATTCTGGTGGTGGCCCGCCGCCTGGGAAGTTCCGAAACCGCCCGGGTCTCCGAGCTGAAGGGGTAAGCGATGATCGTGGAAAGCCCCGCCCTGGTCTGGCCCCTGATCATCACCGGCCTGGCGCCGTTCGCCCTATGGCTGCTGCGTGGCAACATCAACCTGCGCGAGGGCGTCTCCTTCGCCGCCGGCATCCTGACCCTGGGCGTGAACCTGAGCTTCGTTCCCCAGGTCTTGGCTGGCCAGATCCTGCTTCTGCCCCTGTTCACCATCCTGCCCGGCATTGAGATCAAGCTCTGCGCCGATGGCCTGGCCTTGATCTTCAGCCTCATCTCCTCGTTCCTCTGGATCCTGGCCACCTCCTACAACATTGGCTACATGCGTTCGCTCCAGGAGCACGCCCAGACCCGCTACTATTTCTGTTTCGCGGTGGCCATCTTCGGGGCGCAAGGCGTGGCCTACAGCGGCAACGTGCTAACCCTCTACCTTTTTTACGAGGTCATCACCGTCTTCACCTATCCCCTGGTGGCGCACCACCAGGACGAGGAAGCCTATCACGGGGCGCGCAAGTACCTGGTCTACCTGATGGGCACCTCCAAGCTCTTTTTCCTGCCTGCCATGGTGCTGACCTACGTACTGGCCGGCACCCTGGACTTCCATCTGGGCGACATGATCAAGGGCATATTCCCGCCCGACGCCAACCCGCTGTTGGTGCAGATCACCTATGGCCTCTACGTGGCCGGCATGGCCAAGGCCGCCATCATGCCCTTGCACAACTGGCTGCCCTCGGCCATGGTGGCCCCCACCCCGGTCTCGGCCCTGCTGCACGCGGTGGCGGTGGTCAAGGCCGGCGTATTCTCCATCAGCCGGGTGCTGCTCTCCGCCTTCGGGGTGCAGCTGATGGATAGCCTGGGCCTGGGGGTGGCCACGGCCGGTTTCGCGGCCTTCACCATTGTCGCCGCCTCGGCCATCGCGCTCACCAAGGACGACCTCAAGGCCCGCCTGGCCTATTCCACGGTCAGCCAGCTCTCTTACGTGGTGCTGGGGGTGGCCTTGTTGTCGCCTCTGGCCGTCACCGGCGGCTTGGCCCACATCGCCCACCACGCCTTCAGCAAGATCACGCTCTTCTTCGCGGCCGGGGCCATCTACGTGGCCACCCACCTCAAGAAGATCAGCCTGCTGCCCGGGGTGGGCCGTCGCATGCCCTGGACCTTCGGGGCCTTCGCCGTGGCCTCGCTGTCCATGATCGGAGTGCCGCCGGTCTGCGGATTTGTCAGCAAATGGTACATGGTCAACGGCGCGGTTAGCACCCAGCAGTACATCTTCCTGGCGGCGCTGTTGGCCAGCACCATCCTCAACGCGGCCTACTTCGCGCCAGTGGTCTATCGGGCATTCTTCGAGGAGCCCGCGCCGGGGGTGGATCTAAGCCAATTCAAGGAGGCCCCCCTGACCATGGTCATCCCGCTGTGCTTCACGGCGGCGGTGTCGGTCTTCCTGGGCCTGTATCCCGAGACCTTCTTCCAGTTCATCCAGGCCTTCATGGGGCGCTAGGAGGAAAGCCGGGTCATGACGAGCCACGACCATCAACCGCCGCTGGCCGCTCCCCTGGGCCCCACCGCAGTCAAGCTGCGGCTGGCGATGTACGTGGCCCTGGGGGTGCTGGTGGTTCTGAACTTCTTCATCCTGCCCCACGACCCCCATTTCGGCATCGACGGCTGGCCGGGGTTCTGGGCGGTCTTCGGGGTGGTGGTGGCGGTGGGCTTGGGCCGCCTGGCCAAGGGCGCGGCCCACACCTTCCTGGGGCAGGACGAGGATTTCTATCAACGCCGGGAGCCCAAGCCCGCGCCGGCCGAGCCGGTCGCCGCGGCCCACGGCGCCCACGGGCACGGGGGGCATTAGAATCGTGAGCGACTTCCTGCACCCGTCGCTGTTGTTCCTGGCCTGCGCCGGGTTGGTCTGGCTGTTGCCGGGCCGACTGGGACGTTGGCTGCCGCCGCTGGCCGGGGCGCTGGCCATCGTGGCGGTGCTCTCCATGCGCCACGGCGACTACGCCCATTTCCGCTACCTGGGTCTGGATCTGGGTGCGGGCCGGGTGGACGCCCTGGCGGTGGTCTTCGCCCATGTCTTCGCCATCCAGGCCCTGATCGGCTTCATCTATGCCCTGCACGTGGATGACAAGTGGCAGCACTTGGCCGCTTGCCTCTACATCGCCGGGGCTTTTGGCTGCGTCTTCGCCAATGACTTCGTGGTGCTGTTCATCGGCTGGGAGCTGATGAGCGTCTCCTCCACCTTCCTGGTCTGGCTGCGGCGTTGTCCGGCCTCCACCGGGGCGGGCATCCGCTATTTCCTCTTCCATACCTTGGGCGGGCTGTGCGTGCTGGCCGGTCTGCTCTTGCGCCACCAGGCCCTGGGCACCTTCGCCTTCACCGCCATCGACCCGGCCAACGCCCAGTACTTCGATTACCTGATCATGGTGGGCTTCTGCGTCAACGCGGCGGTGATTCCCCTGCACGCCTGGCTGCCCGACGCCTACCCCGAGGCCACCGTGACCGGCGCGGTCTTCATGAGCGCCTTCACCACCAAGACCGCGGTCTACGTCCTGGCCCGGGGCTTCGCCGGCTTCGAGATCCTGGGGGTCATGGGCACCCTGATGACCCTCTACGGCGTGTTCTACGCCACCATCGAGAACAACGCCCG
>JAIUYB010000141.1 GCA_020216625.1 Desulfarculus sp. | reverse complement strand
AATATCCCCGCCCAGGGAGCCCTAGCGCCGGAGTAAAGCCCATGCCACGCCACAAAATCGATCCCGCAGAGCTGAAAAAGGCCGTGGCCCGCCTGCCCGAATACCCGGCGGTGCTGACCCCGGGGGTGGGTGGCGGCTGCGAGGTGGTTTTTCCCAACTTCGCCAAGCTGACCGCCTATGGCGTGGGACGGGACATGGCCATGAAGGCCGCCCGGGATCTGCTCAGCGCCCATCTCCAGGGCCTGCTGGAGGAGGGGGACCAGCCACCCCGCCCCTCGGATCCGGCCCGCCTGATTCCCGACGAGGACGAGCCGCCGGGCACCGAACTGGTCATGATCGCTCCCGACCGGGGAGCCATCCTGCGCCGCCTGGGCCTGAAACGCCAGGACCGGGGCCTGGCCCTGGCCAGCCTGGGCCGCCTGGGCCGCTAGAAAGGTGCGGCCCGCAACCCGGAACCGGTGATCGCCGCCTGCCATGCGATCCCAAAAGCATGTTGACGCGATACCGTGACAACAATGGTGTGAGGCGGGCATGTCCGAGCCAGTGCTAAGTTTTTCGGAGTACCGCTTGCTGGTGGAGCAGGCCCCGATCCTGATCTGGCGGGCCAACACCTCCACCGAGTGCGATTATTTCAATCAACGCTGGCTGGAGTTCACCGGCCGGACCCTGGAGCAGGAGGTGGGCAACGGCTGGGCCGAGGGGGTGCATCCCGAGGACTTCCAGCGCTGCCTGGACATCTACCTGGGCCATTTCGCGCAACGCAAGCCCTTCGAGATGATCTACCGCCTGCGCCGCCACGACGGAGTGTATCGCCATATCTTCGACCGGGGCGCGCCCTTCCATGACGAGCAAGGCCAGTTCGCCGGGTACATCGGCTCCTGCCACGACATCACCGAGCGTTTCGAGGCCGAGGCGGCCCTGCGCGCCGCCCGCGAGCGCGAGCTGAGCCAGTTGCGGGGGCTGTTGTCCATCTGCGCCCACTGCAAGCGCATCCGCAACGAGCAGGGGCGGTGGGAGCAAATGGAGTCTTACATCAGCCACCATTCGCAGACCGATTTCAGCCACGGGCTCTGCCCGGATTGCCTGCGACTTCATTACGCGGATCTGATCCAGGAAGAAGGCTGAGCCCCTCCTCCGGGCCGGCCGCGCCGCTGGGAGCCCCCCCCGGGACTGGCGCGCGGCTGGCGGCGGCCTTATCATGGTTGCAATGGTCTTACGACAACGCCCGCCTTGGGGCGCGAAAGGGCATCCATGTCCGCGGGGCATGAGCATGGACACGACGGCTGCGGCTGCGGGTGCGGCGGTCACCGCGCGGCCGGACCGGCCAGCCGGGATTGGCGCATTGCCGGGGGCGAGGAAATGGTCTGTCCCTGCCTGGGACTGACCAAGGCCGCGATCCTGGAGGCCATCCAAGGCGGGGCCCACACCCTGGCCCTGCTCAAGGTGTTGACCGGGGCCGGCCGGGGGCGGGATTGCCGGCGGCTGCATCCCGAGGGGCGTTCCTGCGAGGCCGACCTGGCCTCGTTGGTGGAGATTTACGGACAAGCGCCGGCGGGCTGGCCCAGCGGCGGTTGCGGACACTGATCACGCTCCCCGGATCGGCGGGGCGACAAGGAGGCGGGCATGAAGATCGCCGTGAGCGGCAAGGGTGGCGTGGGCAAGACGACTTTCGCGGCGCTGCTGGCCAAGACCCTGGCCGAGCGGGGTTTCAAGGTGCTGGCCGTGGACGCCGACCCGGACGCCAACCTGGGCCAGGCCCTGGGCTTCCCGGACTATAAAAGCCTGGTGCCGGTCAGCGACATGAAGGATCTCATCGACGAGCGCACCGACAGCAAGGGCGGGGCCATGGGCACCTTTTTCAAGCTCAACCCCACCGTCCACGACCTGCCGGACAAGCTCTCCTTGGAGCACGAGGGGGTGCGCCTGATGGTGATGGGCACCGTGCAGAAGGGCGGCGGCGGCTGCATCTGCCCGGCCTCCACCATGCTCAAGGCCCTGATGACCCACCTGGTGCTGCTGCACAAGGACGTCCTGATCCTGGACATGGAGGCCGGGCTTGAGCACCTGGGCCGGGGCACCTCCCGGGGGGTGGACTTCCTGGTGGTGGTGGTGGAGCCCGGCCGGCGCTCCATCGACACCGCCGAGCACATCCGCCAACTGGCCAAGGACATCGGCCTGACCCGCATCCTGATCGTGGGCAACAAAATCCGCTCCCAAGCCGACCGCGACTACCTGACCAAGGCCCTGGCCGGCTTCGAGTTCCTGGGCTTCATGGACTACGACGACCAGATCATCGCCGCCGACATGCACGCCGCCTGCCCGGCCCACGTGGCCGAAAAGGCCAAGATCGCGGTGCGCGACATGGCCCAGCGCCTGGTGGAGATGGCCACCAAGGGCTAGCCCGCCAATACCTTTCCCGACCACCCGGCCGGACGGTGCGCTACAATGCCCGCCGTCCGGCCGCGATTTTTCTTGACCCCAGGGCTGAAACATCTATATTGCAGCTACAATCTAGCCGCGAAACCAGGGCCGGCCGATGGGTCGGGCCGGCCGCGCGCCTCTAGCGGGGAGCAAATCATGGGAAAGGTTGCCATCATCGGGGTGGGGCAGTCCGCCTTCACCCGCAGCTATCCGGGCTCGATCCGGGAGCTGGCCTTCGAGGCCTTCAAGGAGGCCATGAGCGACGCCAAGATTCAGGGCAAGGACGTGGACGCCTCGGTGGTCTGCTCCTCGCCGGAGTATGACAAGCAGCGCAGCCCGGCCGGGGTGATGGCCGAGTACCTGGGGCTGACCCCGGGGCCGACCTTCTACGCCGAAACCCTGTGCTCGTCCTCCAGCACCGGCCTTAAGCTGGCCTATTCGCTGGTGAAAAGCGGGCTGCATGACTGCGTGCTGGTGCTGGGGTTCCAGAAGATGAGCGAGATCACCAGCGCCGAGAGCCAGGAGCGCATGGGCCGTGGGGCCGACATCCAGTGGGAGAGCCCCTTTGGCACCATGATGCCGGCCTATTACGCCATGTACGCCCGGGCCTATCTGGACCACTACGGCGCCACCGAGGAGGACCTGGCCCTGATCCGGGTCAAGGCCGCCCACTACGGCGCGCTGAACCCCAAGGCCGGCTTCAAGAAGGTGGTGGACCTGCCCACCTGCCTGACCGCCGATCCGGTGGCCAATCCCCTGAAGGTCTTCGACTGCTGCGCCAACGCCGACGGCTCCTCCTGTTTCATCGTGGCCAGCGAGCAGCGGGTCAAGGATTTCGGGATCAAGAAGCCGGTCTGGGTGCTGGGGGTGGGGGCGGCCAGCGCGCCGGTGAACATGGCCGGTCGCGACCTGTTCACCGGGCTGAAGGTGGCCCAGTTGGCCAGCCAGGAGGCCTACAAGATGGCCGGCATCGGGCCCAAGCAGGTGGACGTGGCCGAGGTGCACGACTGCTTCACCATCGCCGAGATGATGGCCTACGAGAACCTGGGTTTCGCCGCGCCGGGCCAGGGCCGGGAGCTGATCCGGGCCAAGGAGACCTACATCGGAGGCTCGATCCCGGTCAACGTCGACGGCGGCCTGCTGAGCAAGGGCCATCCCATCGGAGCCACCGGCGGCAGCCAAATCCGCACCATCGTGCTGCAACTGCGCGACGAGGCCGGGGAGATGCAGGTCAAGGACCCGCAGATCGGGCTGGTGCACAACATCGGCGGCGTGGGCCTGTACGGCAACGTCAGCATCCTGGGGAGGTAAGCCATGGCCAAGGAGAAGAAGGAAGCCGATCTGCGCTTCAACCGCTTCGGCACCGTGGCCTTCACCGCCACCACCAAGGTCAACGACTTCATCGACTACCTGGAAAAGGGCGAGGTGCGGGGCACCAAGTGCAAACAGTGCGGCATGGTATTCTTCCCGCCCCGGGCCGACTGCCACGCCTGCCTGTCCAGCGACATGGAATGGTTCCCGGTGAGCGGCAAGGGCAAGCTGATCACCTTCAGCCAGCTGATGTACGCCCCGGTGGGCTTCACCCAGGACGTGCCCTACGTGATCGCGGTACTGGACTACGGCGACTACAAGGTCTTCGGCCGAGTGGGCGACGTGCCCTTCGCCGAGTTGAAGGTGGGCATGGAACTGGCGACCCAGGCCAACCGGCTGGACAACGGACAGATCAATTACGTATTCAATCGCCCCTGATTGTATGGGGGGGCTTAGTCTGGCGGCGCGGGTTTCCCGCGCCGCTCATCTTTGAAAAGTCCGTCCAGCCTACAAGGCGGATGATGGCAAGAAATTGGATGGGGTAAGAGATCCCCCCGCGGGCGAAAGGGCGCCAGCCCTTTCGCCCAGCCTTTTTCGGAGGGGGTGTGGGGGAACCATTTTTGCGCAGCAAAAAGGGTTCCCCCGCATTCTCTTACATCCCCAATCTCCACTCCCCCTCGGGCAGCAGGCCGGCGGCGCGGCCACGGCGCAGGGTTTCGGCCACGGCGGCCAGGCCGGCGGGTCCCAGGTCGGCGCTGAAGGGGTTGACGTAGAGGTCGATGTGTTGTCGGATCACTTCCGGGGCCATCTCCTGGGCGTGGGCCAGGACGTAGGCGGCGCTGGCGGCGGGATCGGCCCAGGCGGCCTCAATGCTGGCGGCCAGCGCGGCCTCGATCCGGGCGGCCAGGTCCGGTCCCAGGTCGCGGCGGATGGCGATGCAGCCCAGGGGGATGGGCAGGCCGGTGGTCTGTTCCCACCACTGGCCCAGGTCCAGCATCTGGACCAGGCCGTGCTGGGCGAAGGTGAAGCGGCCCTCGTGGATGATCAGCCCTGCCCGGAAGCGGCCGGCGGCCACGGCGGGCATGATCTCACTGAACAGCAGCGGCTGAACCTGGGGAGCGCGGCCCAGATACAGGCTCAGCAGGAGTTGGGCGGTGGTGAGCCGGCCGGGTACCGCCACGGTGGCGCTGGCCAGGTCCAGGTTTTCGTCGCCCGGGCGGACCACCAGCAACGGCCCGCAGCCCCGGCCCAGGGCCGCGCCGGAGCGCAGCAGGGCGTAGCGGTCCAGGACATGGGCCAGGGCGTGGAAGGAGAGCTTGGTCAGGGGCAGCTCGCCGGTCAAGGCCCGGCGGTTGAGCTCCTCCACGTCGGCCAGGAAGGGCTTGATGCCGACCCCGGGGATGGAGACCAGGCCGTGGCTCAGGGCGTGGAAGGCGAAGGTGTCGTTGGGACAGGGCGAATAGCCGAAGACGAGCTCGCGGGGTGGGGTCATGGGGCGGTCTCCAGGCGCAGCAGGGCGCGTTGGGCGGCCTCGGCCCCGGCGGCAAGGTCCAACTCCCGCCGGCCGGCCAGGTTGCTGACTCCGCGCAGGCAGGCGAAGGGCCGGGCGTACTGGGCGGCCACCAGGGCCAGGGCGGCGCTTTCCATGTCCTCCAGGATGGCTCCCCAGCGGGCCTCCAGGGTGGCGGCCACGGCGGGGTCGCCACTGACCGCGCAGACGGTGTTGCATCGGCCTTGGGGCAGGCCGGGATTGGCGGCGGCCAGGAGCCGGTTCAGGCCGGGGTCGGTGGGCCAGGCGTGGAAGCGGGGCTGGCCGTCGGCGGACTGGCCCAGGGGCAGACCCAGGGCCTCCAGCGGACGCCATCCGTCGGCCCGGTCCACCCCCCAGTCGGCCAGGACGCATTGCGTGGCCAGGGCGGCCTGACCCAGGCCCAGGCCGGAGCCGACATAGGCCCCGGCGCAGCCCAGGTTGACGACGGCGTCGATCGCGGGCAGGCGCTCCAGGGCCGCGGTCAGGCAGTGGGCGGCGTGGACCACTCCCAGTCCGGTCAGGGCCAGCCAGACCGGGCGGCCGGCCAGGGTCCCTTGCCAGCAGGGCTTGCCGGCCAGGGGGGGAGCGGGCGAAAGCCGGGGGATGAGCAGCCGGGCCTCGGCCTCCACCGCCACCAAGACCAGCCAGGCCATCAGGCCGCCCCCAGGCCCCGGCGCAGCAGCTCCACCAACTCGTGGGCCAGGCGAGCGGCATCCTCCGGCGGGGCGGCGTAGAGCCCCAGGCCGGCGTCCATGTTCTCCTGGCTGCGGGCCACCAGGAAGCGCTCCAGCACCGCGTCCACCACGAAGGCGGCCAGGGCCGGGTCCAGGTCCGGTCGCAGCTCCCCCCGGGCCTGGCCCTCGGCCAGCAGCTCCAGGATGTAGTCACGCGAGAACAGGCGGATGGATTGCAGCAACTGGCCGCGCAGGGGCACGTCGCCCTCGTAGACGATGCGCAGATAGAGGCGAAACAGGCGGGGGTTGTCCTGGATCAGGTCCAGGCCCGAAATGAGGCTCTGTTCCAGGCGCCGGAAGACATCCTGACCCTGGGTCTGGCCCCGCACCGCGCGCAGATGGTTCTTGACCTGGCCCACCGC
>JAIUYB010000140.1 GCA_020216625.1 Desulfarculus sp. | reverse complement strand
GGGTCGGATCAGGCTCACCCCCAGGGACTGGCAGCGGGGTTCGTAGTCCTGGACCACGCCCTCCAGCCAGGGCCCCAGGTCCAGGTCCACCGGATGGGGCGCGGGCAGGTCGGAGTAGTCATGCACCTGGGCCACGATGGTCTCCAGGCGGCGGCTGCCCTCCAGGATGCGTTGGTAATATTGGCAGTCTGGGTTGTCGGCCGGGCAGCGGGAGAGCAGGCGTTGGGTCAGCCCGCCGATGCTCATCACCGGATTGCGGATCTCGTGGGCCACCGCCCGGGCCAACCGATCCAGGCCCTCCAGTTTTTCCTGATAGAGCCGGCGGGTGCGCTCCAGCAGCTCCTGCTCGCGCTGGTGCAGGTCGGTCAACTCGCTGATGTCCTTGAACACCACCAGCATGCCCCACATGGGGCGGGAGTCGGACTCCGCGCCGGTGAGCAGGTTGGTGGTCACGATCAGCTCCCGGGGGCGGCCCTGGGGCGGATAGTAGGCCACCTGCTGGTTGTAGTGGCAGACCTGGTTCTGGATCACGTCCACCACCACGTCGTTGAAGCGGTCGTTTTCGGGCTGGCCGAAGAACAGCTCGGCCCAGCCCTTGCCCACCATCTCCGCCTGGGACAGGCCCAGGATGTTCTCCAGGGCGGGGTTGGTCAGGGTGATGGAGCCCTCCCGGTTGATGACCATCACCCCGTCGCTCATGGCGTTGACGATGTTGCGAAACACCTCCAGGGCGGCCTTGGAGGCCAGGAAGATGCCGTCCCGGCTGGGCTGTTTGTTGAGTCGGAAGCGGGATCGCACATCGAGCTCCGGCGGTTGGGCGCAATCGGGGGCTGGCGCGGGTGTCTAAATTATAGCCCATGCCGGTGATTGGAGCCCAGGCAATAGCGGGCCCGGACAGCGGCCGCGGGTTGGTTCATCTTGCCCCAACCCGCGGCCTATGCTAGATTTTGGCCACCATGACCCGCCCCGGCCAACTGGACGCCCGCTACCGCAGGGCCAAGCAAGAAGGCTTCGCCGCCCGTTCGGTGTACAAGCTCCAGGAAATGGACCGGCGCTATCAGTTGTTCCGGCCCGGTCTGCGGGTGCTGGACCTGGGCGCCCACCCCGGCTCCTGGTCCCAGTTCGCCGCCGAGCGGGTGGGGCGTGGCGGTTTGGTGCTGGGCGTGGATCTGCAGGAGCCGGGGGTGGCCCTGGGCGCCAACGGCCGCTGGCTGGTGGCCGACCTGATGGCGTTGACCGCCGCGCAATTGCGCGCCCAGGCCCCGGCCTTCGACTTGGTGCTCAGCGACGCCGCCCCCCGCACCACCGGCGTGGCCCACGCCGACGCGGCGGCCAGCCTGGAGCTGACCCAGCGGGCCCTGAACCTGGCCCTGGAGTTGCTCGCGCCCGGAGGCTCGTTCCTGGCCAAGGTCTATTTCGGGCCCGGGGTGGAGGACCTGATCCGCCAGGTGAAGGCCGCCTTCAGCCTGGGCAAGGCCCACAAGCCCGAGGCCAGCCGCGCCGCCAGCCGGGAGATTTATCTGCTGGGCCGGGGGCTCAAAAGGCGGCCCACGACGACTTGAGGTAAATATTCACTCCTATCGCGGGGATGTAGTTATGTCCGGCCATTCCAAATGGAGCACCATCAAGCGCAAGAAAGGCGCGGCCGATGCCAAGCGCGGCCAGATCTTCACCCGTCTGATCCGCGAGATCGTGGTGGCGGCCAAGTCCGGCGGCGGCGATCCCGACGGCAACCCGCGTCTGCGCACCGCCATTGACGCCGCCAAGGCCCAGAACATGCCCAAGGACAACATCGAACGGGCCATCAAGAAAGGCACCGGCGAGCTGGAGGGCGTGAACTACGAGGAGATCCTCTATGAAGGCTACGGCCCCGGCGGGGTGGCCTTCCTGATCGAGGTGCTCACCGACAACAAGAACCGGGCCGCGGCCGACGTGCGCCACATCCTCAACAAGCGCGGCGGGGCCCTGGCCAAGGCCGGCGCGGTGGCCTATCAGTTCGAGTCCAAGGGCGTCTTCACCTTCGACAAGGCGGCGGCCGACGAGGACCAGTTGATGGAAGTGGCCCTGGAGGCCGGGGCCGAGGACGTCAAGGACGAGGGCGACAGCTTCGAGGTGCATTGCGCCCCGGGCGACTTCTACGCCGTGAGCCAGGCCCTGGAAAAGGCCGGCCTGACCCCGACCGAGGCCAAGCTGACCAAGTTGCCGGTGAACACGGTGGAGGTCAAGGAGGTCAAGGAGGCCGGCCAGGTGCTGGCCCTGATGGAGGCCCTGGACGAGTGCGACGACGTGCAGGCGGTTTACGCCAACTTCGACATCGACGACGACGTCCTGGCCCAACTGGACAACTAGCCCTTGGCGGTCAAGGTCAGAGCCAAGGACCTTGAAGCCTTTTTAGGAAGGGGTGGCGGCGAGCCCTTGTTGGGCGCCAAAAAGGGCTCGCCCACTTTCTCCTCCCCCCCACCCCCACCCTCCCCTTCCGCCCACCCCGCGCCGCGGGTGCTGGGCCTGGATCCGGGCTCGCTGCGCACCGGCTGGGGGGTGGTGGAGTCCCTGGCCGGCGGCCGGCTGCGCCTGGTGGCCGGCGGCACCATCAAGAGCCCCGGCCGCCAGTCCATGGCCGAGCGCCTGTTGGCCATCCATGAGCAGCTCCACCAGGTGATCGCGCGCCACCAGCCGGGCGAGATGGCGGTGGAGGGGGTCTTCGCGGCCCTCAACGCCCGCACCGCCATTGTCCTGGGCCAGGCCCGGGGGGCGGCGATCCTGGCCGGGGCGGTGGCCGGGCTGGCGGTCTATGAATACCCTCCGGCCAGCGTCAAAAAGGCCCTGGTGGGCACCGGCCAGGCCGACAAGCACCAGGTGCGGGCCATGGTGGAGGCCCTGCTCCGGCAGTCCTTGCCCCCGCCGGCCGAGTTCTCGCTGGATGCCAGCGACGCCCTGGCCATCGCCGTCTGCCACCTGCACTCGCGCGGCCTGCGCGGAAAGGGCCTGAAATGATCGCCCGTCTGCGCGGGATCTTGCTGGAGCGCCGCCCGGACCAGGCCATCCTGGAGGTGGGCGGGGTGGGCTACCGGGTCTTCATCAGCCTCAACACCTTCTACGAGCTGCCGGAGCCGGGCCGGGAGCTGACGCTTCTGATCCACACCAATGTCCGCGAGGACGCCATCCACCTCTATGGTTTCATCAAGGCCGCCGAGCGCGAGGCCTTCCAGGCCCTGATCGGCATCAGCGGGGTGGGGCCCAAGCTGGCCTTGGCCATCCTTTCCGGCCTGAGCGTGGACGACCTCTGGCTGGCGGTGCGCTCCCGCGACGCGGCCCGGCTGACCAAGGCCCCGGGGGTGGGCAAAAAGACCGCCGGCCGCCTGATCGTGGAGCTGGAGGGCCGGTTGCCCGAGGCCGAGCCCGGAGCCCCCACTCCGGCCGGCCTGGCCCCGACCGGGTCCGACGCGGTCAGCGCCCTGGTCAACCTGGGCTATCCCGAGCCGGCGGCCAACAAGGCGGTGGCGACGGCCCTGCAGGAGCTGGGGCCGGAGGCCAACCTGGAGACCGCCCTGCGCCGGGCCCTGCGGCTATTGTCCAAAAACCTTGCCGGCTGATCCGCGGCCTGGCCTACAATGATGCTGGCGCGGAATCGGTTCGCGCCCCCTTGGTTCACCGGGTGCAGCGGGGAGGTCAAGCGTGAAAAAGGCCGGTTTGGTGATCGCGGTCCTGGTGGTGGTCCTGGCGGCCGGCTTGTGGGTCTTCTGGCCCCAGGTGCGCATCTGGCAGCTCCGGCAGGCCCTGGACCGGGTGATCCTGCCGGGCCTCAAGGCCCAAATCGCCGCCACCAGCGGCCAGGAGCCGTTGCTGGCCTACCAATCCCTGGGGGTGGAGGGCTCGGCCTACGTGGTGGAGAACCCCAGCCTGAGCCTGGCCGGCGGGCCCGACCTGATCCTGGGGGCCAAGCGCCTGCTGCTGAACAACGTTGACCTGAGCCTTTTCGGCGAGCTCAAGGGCTGCGACCTCGCCCTGCACGAGGTGGTCCTGGAGACCCAGGGGGTCAAGCTGACGGTGCGCAACTGGGAGGTCAACCGTTTGGCGGTGGCCCGGGGCGGCCGCCAGGTGGCGGTGGCTCGCGAGCTGTTGCAGGGCCTGGTCATCCGAGGCCCCGGCCTGCCCGGGCCGCTGGAGCTGGCCAGCGTCGAGGGCAAGGGCTACCGCCTGGACCTGGACCCGGAGCAACGCCGCTACCAGGGCGAGCTGGGCTCGCTGGTCGCCCTGGGTCATGACTTCAGCGTTGGCCTGGAGGGCATGAGCTTCCAGGGCGACTTCGTGCGCATGGTCCAGGGCCGGGCCTGCTACGACCGGACCGAATTCGTGGTCAAGGGCTTGAAGATCGAGAAGGCCGGCGACCCGCCCCTGACCATCGCCAGCCTGGCCGGGAGCAGCCGCCGCAGCGAGAGCCTGGATGGCGACCGGGTGGAGTTCAAGGGCGTCTCCATGACCCCCACGGATCCCTCCCACGCCGGCCTGGCCCAAATGTTGGGCCAGTTCGGCTATAAAGGCATCGACCTGGACCTGACCCTGGATTACGCCTACGACCGCCAGGCCAAGACCTTCGACCTCAAGGAGCTGACCCTGAGCGGCAAGGACGCCGGCCGCCTGGAGGCGAGCCTGGCGGTGGCCAACCTGGACTACGACCCGGCCCAGGACCTGGGGCGCAACCTGCCGGCCCTCAAGGCGGCCAGGTTCAAGAGCCTCAAGATTCGCTACGACGACGCCTCCCTGACCGACCGGCTGCTGGCCCATCTGGCCCGGCAGGAGGGCCTGGATGTGGAGGCCAAGCGCCGGCAACTGCTGGACCAAGTCCCGGCCCTGCGGGATCTGACCCAGGGTCCGGACGGGCCGGGGCTCCCCGACCCCCTGAAAGACAAGGCCGCGGCCCAGGACCAGCAGGCCCGGAAGGCGGTGCGGGCCTTCCTCGCCAAGCCCGGCGGACTCTGCCTGGCCGTCACCCCCACCCGCGAGCTGACCCTGGACGACTTGGCCCATCGCAGCTCCGAGCTCTGGCCCGGGAGCCTGGATATCAACCTGGACAACTGCGGCCAGTAGTCTCGCGGGGGGCTCCCGCGGCCGGACCCAGGCAAACGCGATCCGCCCACCTCCGCCCTCCGGGGCGGGGGTTGGTTTTTCCCTGCTGGCGCGATTGCGGTAAGATAGGGCCCAACCCCGCCGGGAGCGCCGAACCGCCCCCGGGCGGCCAGAGGGAGCCCATGACCATCCCCGACGATCCGCACTGCCGCCTGGTGGACGGCGCGCCCTGCGCCGAGGACCAGGGCCTGGACACCCTGCGCCCCCAGCGCCTGGCCGACTACATCGGCCAGGAGGAGGCCAAGGCCAACTTAAGCGTCTTCATCGCCGCCGCCCGCCAGCGGGGCGAGGCCCTGGACCACGTGCTGCTGCACGGCCACCCCGGCCTGGGCAAGACCACGCTGGCCAACATCCTGGCCCACGAGCTGGGGGTGAACCTGATCGCCACCAGCGGGCCGGTGCTGGAGCGGGCCGGGGACCTGGCCGCCATCCTCACCAACCTAGAACCCCGCGACGTGCTCTTCGTGGACGAGATTCACCGCTTGAACCACGTGGTGGAGGAGACCCTCTACCCCGCCATGGAGGACTTCCACCTGGACCTGGTCATCGGCCAGGGACCCAGCGCCCGCACCGTCAAGCTGGATCTCAGCCCCTTCACCCTGGTGGGGGCCACCACCAGGGCCGGCCTGCTCACCCCGCCCCTGCGCGACCGCTTCGGGGTTCAGGTGCGGGTGGATTTTTACACCCCGCAGGAGCTGGCGGTCATCGTGACCCGCTCGGCCCGCATCCTGGGCCTGGAAATAGCCCCCGAGGGCGCCCTGGAGATCGCCCGGCGCTCCCGGGCCACCCCCCGGGTGGCCAACCGGCTGCTGAAACGGGTGCGCGACTTCGCCCAGGTCCAGGGCGATGGGACCATCGACCGGGCGCTGGCCGACTACGCCCTGGGCCGCCTGGGGGTGGACCAGGCCGGCCTGGACCGCCTGGACCGCGAGCTATTGTCCACCATCATCGAAAAATTCGACGGCGGACCGGTGGGACTCAACAACCTCTCCGCCGCGCTGGGCGAGGAGTCCCAGACCCTGGAGGAGGTCTACGAGCCCTACCTGATCCAGCAGGGATTCCTGAAGCGCACCCCCCAAGGGAGGGTGGCCAGCGTCCGGGCCTACCAACATCTTGGGCTCAAGGCCAGGCCCGCCCACGACCGGCTGTTCTAGGCCCGGCCGGGTCCGGGCGGCGGTCAAGGTCCGCCATTTCGCGGGTTTCCCCCAAAAAAATCAGCCCCACCCCTTGCACGCCCCCGGGGGCGGT
>JAIUYB010000139.1 GCA_020216625.1 Desulfarculus sp. | reverse complement strand
GGCCAGGGCGAAAAAGGCGTTGCGATGTTCCTTGGTCAACTTGGGCGTCTTCATCTCGCTCTCCCTTCCCCGGTCGCGCCGGGTTGCTTAAGGACTGGGCTGCGGCTCTTCCCTGGGCCGGAGCCCGCCGACTCCGGCCCAGGGAGGAGCCGCCGGGGGCGCTGGCCCCCGGACGGCGGGAGGTGGGGTTAGGGGGGCTGGGCCCGCCGCTGACGCAGCTCGCGGTTGCGGCGGTTGGTCCACACCGGCGGCTGGCCGATGGGTGGGGCGTCGGGATGCAGGCGATAGCGTGTCGCCTGGCCGGGCCGGCGATTGACGCTGACCAGGCCGCGGCTTTCCAGGTGGCGCAGATAATCGCGGGTGTAATCCAGGCTGGCCTCGGCCACGCGAGCGATCTCGACCGCAGTCCAGGCCCCGCCCTTCATGTCGCGGTAGTTGACGGCCTGCCAGATGCGCACCTGGGCCGGCGGGGCGCTCTCGCGGGGCTTGTCCCAGGGTCGGGGCGGGACGCTGATGCGGTCCCCGCCGTGGTCGATCAGCTGGCCGCCTTCGACCAGACGGCGCACCCGGCGCAGGGCGTCGGCGTGGCCGAGCTTCATGGCCTGGGCGATCTCGCTGAGCGAGACGTCCCGGCCCTGCCGGCGCACCCAACGCTGGATCACCGACCAGGCCATCTAGGCCGCCATCCTCAGCACGGCCTTTTTGGCCACCTGGGTCACCATCTCCTGATTCAGCGCCTTGGCCCCGCTGGCCTTGGCCGCCCGGCTCAGGTGGCTAAGCAGCACCACCAGGTCGCGGAAATAGCCGTCGCTGGCCGTCACCAACTTGTCGGCCACCTCGTCGTCCAGACCCAGGCCGGTCAGCTCGCCCACGATCATCTTCACCTCGTCGCGGCCCAGGGCCTTGAACGCCACCACCTGGGAGACCCGGCTGGCGAACTGCTCGCGCTGTTGCAGGCGATAGAGGATTTGATCGGTGCCCACGAAGACGATGGGCACTCCGCTGCGGTCGGACAGGTCGCGCAAGGCCTCCAGGTGGTTGGTCTTCTGCGCCACCCGGTCGGCCTCGTCGATGAAGATCGGCAGGCTGTCGCCGTGCATGACCTTCAGGCACTCCTCGTAGGCCTGCTTCTTGAGGCCGAAGTGGGCGCTTTTCAGGCCGCGCAGGGCGGCGTAGAGGTCGCTTAGCATCCAGCGCTCGGACCACATGGAGTTGGCCACCAGGTAGCGGCCACCCTTGTTCACCGCGTACCAGCTGGCCGCCTCGGTCTTGCCGCGGCCGGCCGGGCCGTGCACCACCGCCAGGCAGGGCACTCCGGCCGGGCGGTTCATGAGGCCGCTCATGGCCCCCACCAGGTTGCGCACGTTTTGGGTCTGCAAAAATTTCCAGTCCACGGTTACGCTCTCCCTCTTTGGGCCTCCTGCGCCAGGAAGCGGCGCAGCTGGTCCCACCACTCGGTTTGGTCCATGTATTCAGGGCTGCGCTCGAACTCGGCCATCCAGGCCGCGTCAGCCGCTTCCAACGCGCCACCCTGGGCTTGGTGGCGCAAAATCCACTCGTAGCGCTCGGTGCCGCTGGCGAACCAGGTCGGCCGCTCCCAGCCGGGGGCGGCTTCGGCCTGGGGGGGCGCGGTGGGGGGCTCCACCGCGATCTCGCTGCCCTTGCGCTCCAGCCAGCGCACGTTTTCCGGCAGCTCATCCACTTTTCCGCCGAAAACCGTCTCGGCGAACGGCGTCAAATCCAGCTCGCCGGCGAGCTTGATGGCCCGCTGGGCCGGACTGTCGGGGCGGCGCTTGAACTCGCCCACGGCCACGGCATAGTCCTCCGGGCCGTTGACAGCCTTTGTCCGGAGCAGTTCGCCGCGGCTGCCGTCCTCGCGCACGCGGAAAACCAGCAGCTCTGGGAGGCGGTAGGGATTGCGTAACACCATGATGGGCTGGCCCACGTTCACCGGCTCCAGGATCAGGTGCTGCCCCCCTTTCCAGCGCACGATGCCGTCGCCGCGCACCCTGGTCAGATGGGGCCGCTCGTAGACAAGCTCGTTGTAGATTTCGCGCGAGGGGATGATGCGCAGATCGGCCGGGAGGATGGCCGACCACGCCTCCCAGCGGGTGCGCTCGGTGGCGCTGTTGATCCGAGTGGCGCAGAAGTAGATGCGGGCGTCGTCGGCCCGCGCGTTCAGTTCCTCCAGGTTCTCCGGCGGGCGCAGCCAGAGTTTGCTTTCGAAGTGCTGCTGCCAGATGTGCTGGTAGGTTTCGGCCGCCCCGGTGGCTCGGCTATTGCCCGCCTCGTGGGCACGCCATTGCACCTGCAGGTTGTCCAGCAGGGTGGCCGTAACCGCGGCGGTGTTGGCCGCGCCCTTGTCGAAATACAGGGCCTGGGGAGCGCCGTGGAAAAGGTCGTGGCGGTGTTCGCGCCGCCGCCAGGCGTGATAGAGGAAGTCCAGCAGATTCAGGGCCGTCTCGCCGCTGGCCAAGTAATAGCGCACATAGAAGGCCCCGCTGGCGTGGTCAACCAGCACGTAGCGCAAGATGTGTTCTTTCAACTGGCGGTAGGGCTCGGCCTTCTTGCCACCGGCCAGGTCCAGCTTGGTGTGGCGGAAGGCCAGGCCACCGCGCTTTTTGAAGTACCAATGCAGACAGGCGCTGACGTCCACCTCGTGCAGGGCGTTGGGGCCGTCGCTCTTGAGGCGGATATGGGAGCTGCTCACGGTTTGGCCATCGGTGGTGTAATTAGCCTGGAGGGCGCGTCGGCTAAGGCCTTTTTGGCGCAGGAGGCGCCGCACCGTCTCCACCCGCGTCTCCTGGGGCAGCACCCCCCGGCGCACGCATTCCTCCACCGCTTCGGTGGTGGGCATCTCGATGGACCCAGTTTTGCGGTGGCTCCCCGCCATCAGGGCCACCACGAAGGCCAGGCCCTCATCGCTGATGCCGGCCCGGCTTTGGCCGGCGTCGGCGCGGGTGCGGCGTTGCTGGGGCTGATAGCCGTGGCGGCGGGCGTGGCGCAGGAGGGTGGAGCGGGAAAGCCCCAACTGCTGGGACCACTGGCCCAGCAGGCTTTCCCGCTCGCCATAGCCCGCCGCGTTTAGCTGCTGGGCCAACATCTGCGCCAGGCGGTACGTCATTGGTTTAGATGCCCGGATAGGCCGCGCGCTGGTCGAAAGCGGCGTTGTCCAGGTTGTCGGCCTGGGCGCCGGCCGCGGCCGTGGCGTAGGCCTCCTCGTCCATCTCCTGGCCATCCACCCGCGCCGCGACGACCTTGGCGGTGAGCGCGGCCAAATTCTCGATCAGACTTAGACTGCCCATCAGCCTCGCGATGAAGCCGGGATCGCGGTCGCCAAGTTCCAAGGTGTTCTTGATCCGCACCAGGTGGGCCACCACGCTGAACTCCACCTGGCGCAGCTGCTCCAGAGCCTTCTTGTCCTCGGCCGGCAGCCCCTCCTTCTGCGCCTCCAACTCGGCGGCCAGGCTCTTGACCTGGTCTGTCAGTTCGGCCGCCTTGTCCAGGGTCTTCTTGCCGGTCTTGCGCTCGGCCGCCAGGGTTTGCTCCAGTTCGTTCTTTTCCCTGGCGTGCTCGCTGGCCAGGTCGCGGATCACCTGGGTCAGGGCCTCCTTGCTCACCGTCTCCAGGTCCACCACCTCGCCCTGGGCCAGGGCCTGGCGCACCGGCTCGGGCAGCTGCCGGGCGGCCTCCATCGTGCGCACCGAAAGGCCGATTTGGGCACAGTGGCCAAAAAAGTCGTCGCCAAGTTCATTGGCAAAGCTCAGATAACGTTCGGCCGTCCGGCGGGATATGCCAATCATATTGCAGGTTTGCTCCCACGAAAGACCGGCCTGCTTGTGCATGGACTTGAGCTGGCGCAGCTGGCTGACCTGGATGGAATCGGCCACGTGCCCAAAAATCTGGGCGCTCTGCACCCGGCCGGCGGCCTTGCCGATCTCCAGCATGGTCCGCAGGGCCTCATCCTTTTGGATTATCTCCAGGCGGCCTTCGGCCACCTCCAGGTCGCCCTGATCCTCCAGGCCGTGGGAAACCGTGGCCGCGGCGTCGGCCGCCTGCCCCAAGGTGTCTTCTAGTGCCATTCGCTCGTCTCCTCTGGTATGGCGGTGCGGGCCAGGCCCAGCCTGGCGTGTTCGATTTGTTGCTTCATGCGGGTGCGATAGGCCGCCCAGAGCTGGGCTGCCTTGAGGCCGATAGTCCATTGGGTGGGACTGGCACGATCCAGCAGGCCCTTCTCCGCCAGCGTCTTGATCCAACGATCCACGGTGCTGGTGGGCTCGCCGAGGGCGCGGGCCATCTCGCTCAGGGTGAACGGCCCCATGTGGGCCGCCTCCTGCAGCAGGTCCAGGCCCCGGGCTAGGGCGTTGACGGATTCAGCCTTGCTCACGCGGCCCTCCGCCCCAGGCGCCGAGCCTCTGCCCGCGCCGCGTCGATCAGGCGGGCGCCCCCGCCGTAGCGCATGGCCAGCTTGCGGAGGCTTCGGCCCACCGCGCGCTTGCCCTTATAGGTATGGATGTAGGCCTGCATCTCTCCGCTCCTTGTGTCGTCGGCCCGGCCTTGGCTATGATCGGGGGCGAGGCCCAAGCACCCTGCCCCAAACAGAAGAAGCCCGCCATGCCCGGACCCACCCGTATGCGTATCCTGCGGCTGCTGGTCGAGGAGAACCGTCCCTGGGACAATCCCATAAGCTTCGGGGAGATCGCCCAGCGTCTGGGATTGACGCCCCGCCAGGTTTTCGACCTGGTCAAGAAGATGGAGGCCACGAACCTGGTCCAGCAGGCCGAGATCGGCGGCATCGAGAACGGCACCGTCGAGATCACAGACGATGGCCGTCGCGCGCTCGACGCTTTTTCGCGAGGATATCGCTGACCAGGGGCTAGGCATCGTTGCCGTCCGTCGCCTCTGGCAGGGGGAAGGCGAAGCAAAGGTTGTCCTCAGCCCAGGCCCTGATTCGGGGGTCTGGGTGACGCAGGGCCTCCATCGTCACGAGCTGCCTGAGGTTGTGCTGGATTCCGGAGAGGCTGTTGTGCATTTCGTGCTGCTGGCGCAAAGCGGCGGCGATCGCGGGCTTGTAATCACCGCGGTCCAACAGCGCCAGCATCTCCCCGACGGTTTCCGGGGCCAGCCGCCCACGGGTGAATTTGCTCAACCGGCTCTCGCCCTTCGCTTGCTCGCTCATTCGCCTTCCCTCCACATCTCGCCGGCCAGGCGCAGGGCGGCCCGCGCATCCTCCGGCCCAAGGTCCATACCCTCCAAGACCCGCACCAGGGCCCGCGCCGCCCGCTTGACCCGACGGCCTCCGGTGCGCTCCCACTCCTCGGCCTGGCCCGCCAAACCGCGCCGCGTGTCGCTCATGCGCTCGCGGTGCTCGCCCAGCATCGTGGCTAAATCCTCCAGATACCGCGCCAGGCCGGCCAGCCGGCCCTCGTGCGTGGCCAACTCGATCTCCCAGGTGGCCAGGGTGTGCGCCAATTCGGCTTCGGGGCTGCGGCGGGCTCTCATCTTTTCCTCCCTACTTCGCGGCCCGGGTGATGGCTTCCAGGAGCTGGGCCTGGGTGCGCTGCACCTCGCTGTTGGCCTGGGTCAGGCGGCCCAGCTCCACCAGGGCCATATCCTCGTCGGTCACCACGTGCAGGCCGCACTGAGCGGCCAGGTAGCGGATCAGGCCCTCGTCTTTGGTGGCCAGAGTGTAGGCGGGCAGTTCGTGGGCCTTGAGGTCGAAGCCTTCCTGGCTGGGCGCGGCGATCTTGTCCAGGCGGGCCTTGCTGACGCTGCCGGTGCCCATCAGGCGGCCGATGTCGGCCGAGATGGCGAAACGGTCGACGCCCCGCTTGGCCGCTGCGTCCAAGCCCTGGGCCACCAGGTTGCTCACGGCCACACGGCAATCCAGGGAGCCGGGGGTGGGCGCGGCCGGCCGGCGCTCCAGCATGGGACGCACCTGGTCCGCCCGGCGCTGGGCCTCGCGGATCAGGGTGAGCAGGGGCAGGTCCTTGACCATCTGGTCAGGTGATTGGGGGGCGGGATTTACCATCCGCTCCGGTGGGTTCTGCCTCGTTTTTGCCATTGTTTCCGCTCTCCTTTGTGGTTAACCTGGGCTCAGCCTCTGGGGCAGGCGGTTTGCGCGGATGGTTGGGGGTGTGGTAGGTTGGGCGCGAGTTGCTCGGCTGGCACGCCGATCTCGGATGCGATGTGATCCATGAGGTCCGGGGCGGGGGTGCGGGTTTCGCCGTTGATGGCCCGCGTGACGGTGGAGACCGCCACGCCCAGGGCGCGGGCGATGTCCTTGGCCCGGATGCGGCGGCGGCGAAGTTCCGCCCAGATGTCGTCGGAAGTCAGCATAGGCGTGCCATGCCTCGCAATTGGTTTGCATGTCCATG
>JAIUYB010000138.1 GCA_020216625.1 Desulfarculus sp. | reverse complement strand
AACATCGCCGGTGGCCACATCACCAACGGCACGGTCACAATCCAGCAGAACCCGGCCACCACCACCACGACCACGACCAACCCGGCGCCGGAATAGCCCGACCCGACCATTTCAATGACGCCATTAACATGCCCCCGCCTCGGCTACGGCCCTGGCGGGGGTTTTGCCATTTGGGGGTGGGCCGCCATGATGCTGAACCTTTACCCGACCTACGGCCGCGATTTCGGCCCCGGCTGGTGCATGTTCCAGGCCAGCCGCTCCGCCCTGGGCGCGGCCATCGCCATAAAAACCGACCCCGGCGGATACTTGCGAGGCCGCCTAGTGCCCAATCACGTGGGCACGGTGCTGAATGAGGACGAAGTGGGCGAGTCCCTGAGTGGCGGCTACACCATCTCGCCCCTAGCGCCGCTTCTGGACCCCGACAACCGAGACACGGTGGTCTGGTTCAGGGAACCGTCTGGGCTGACCCCTGCCGCGGCCGAACTCATGATCGTCACCGCCCGGACCTGGGCCGATGGTGACCTGCCCTATAACTTCGGCGGCATTGGCGGGCTGGCGATCTCCGACGCCACACGACCCGACCCGGCCCCCAACCCACTTTCAAGCCCTTGGGCCGCCTTTTGTTCCCAGGCCTACGTGCTGCAATTACTCACGGCCGCGCGGTTGTTTTCCCGACCGCTGCCCCAGGCGCTGCGCCAGGTGCCGTCCGACCGCTGGACGCCAGACGGGTTGGACAAGCTGGCTGTGCTATGGGCCTAGCCCTTCTCTTGGGCATCAACCCAGGCCGCAACCGCATCAGTAATGGCCTGGTTGATGGAAAACTTATTGCTCGGACCCCTAGCTATCTGTTCCTTCTGGACCGCAAGCCAGAGCCGGTCCCAAAGTTTTTGTGGTAAGCGCAGATTAACCGGATGAATATGATCCTCGGCCATCGTCATTCCTTCCCGTGGTTGATCCCAAGCGTCCCGACCCGACCATAGCACGGCCTGCCCCGGCGGGGCGATCCCCGGCACCCCGTCGGCCTGGTGGCCGATCAAGATAGGCTGGCCAAACGGGATTACTGCGGCCATCTGGTGGGCTTTTTCCCACAGGGCGGAGCTTTGGGAGGCTGCCAGCGTGGCGCGGTTGCGGTAACGGTCAATCCGGGCCTGGCGCTTTTCATCGTAGGTCATGACTAGTTGCCCTCCCCGAAGCTGATGTTTTGCACGTAATCGGCCGCGCGTTGGGCCTGGGCCGCGGCCTGGACCACCAGGCGGTTATCGCCCCGCAACCGGCCCAGCCAACCCGCCGGGCCATGGCCCAGCGTCCGCGCCAGGCTTGGGCCTCCCCTGCCAGACACCACGCCAACCCAGGAACCCACCAGGCAACCCCGACCCAAGGCAGCCAGGCCCAGCCTGTGGCCGCCAGGGCCTGGTATTGGGGTGCCTGGGGCTGGCTGCGGGGCGCGGTTTGGTTGGCATGATGCCCCTATACGCTCGACTAGGTTTCACGCTTGTTCCACGCGGGTCCTTCCAGCCACCCCCCGGCTATAAGGGGTCGCAAGAAGCGCAAGGCTTTCCTAGACTATCGTTGTGCAGGGGGGTTGTTGTTGTTGGAACGAGTTAGACCCGATGGAGGTTTTACATGATTACTGGTCAATGTGGTATTTGACTGGTTAGCTCATAATTGTTTGTTTTATTTGCTTTTTTATCTAGCGGGCTCTCGCCTGCAAATCCGTTATTCACCGGTTCAAATCCGGTCGCCGCCTCCAAAAAATATCAAGGCTTTTCAGCCACCTAAGCAGCATCCCGGAAAGGGCCAGGCCCCTTCCGGGATGTCGCTTTTTGGCCGGTTTTGGCCCCTTCACAACAACAAATCTACAACAAGAGATCGAGCAGGATACGGCCCCCAGGTGGCCACGGCAGCCCCCGGCAAAGCCGCATCCTTCTACCGGCCGGCGGGCTGATTGCCTGGTAAGAGCTACGTACAATCTGTTGGGGGTTAAAAAACCGTTCGGGTGGCCAACCGGGGTACTGAAAATCCCCCGTGTCGGCGGTTCAACTCCGTCCCTCGGCACCAGAAATAAGCAGGCAAAACAGCCTGATAGCAAACGCCCCGGGGGTTGTTGAAACCTACCGGGGCGTGGCTTTTTGGCCTGTTTTGGCCCAATTTCGGGGCCAGCCGTATCACAAAAGTATCACAGTGATCCGAGACTGCGGATGCCCCGGGGGGGTTGGGTGGCCACCTGGCATGAGCGGCAGAACGCTACTCTAGGTTTCAGGGTCGGTTTGGACCGGAAAAATAAGACAGGAAGCAGGGCCGCCAAGAAGGCTGCTTAACCAAGCTCCCAGCCGGAAGCGACTGTCAGGCAAATACTACTACTATTCGCGCATTGCCATTTTTTCCCAAGCTTAATTTTTCCTATTTATAAAAGGTGGCTATTCGGGAAGACCCCAATTCCTACTGGAATCGTTGCGACGATTATTTGCTTCTAGAGGAATTCTCTCATTACGGTGGGCTCTCCCATCAGACCCTATCCAATCAAACCTTACTTTCCATACAGTGCTTTTCCCACTGTTACTCTTATAGCTTGTGACTTCTTTATGAACTGAGATTCCTGCTAATACCATCGAGCCAGATCCTTGACCTATGTTTTTAAAAAATACTTGATTCATCAACCCAAAATCATTGAAATCATCCTCCAATATCAACGAAGGATTGGTAAGTGCCCGTTCTTTTCTATGACGTTCAGCCACCTCAAGCTTAAGAATATTTCTCTTTGCGACGTAATCTTCTGCTATTGGTGCTTCCATTGGCTTTGCTCCACGCTTCATAGGTAAGCGACCACTTTTATAGGCCAAAAGAATTGCCTCAGCAGCAGTTGGACCGACGTCAAGCACTGTGTCAAATATGCTGTTACTGCTTGGACAAATATCATCACGCTCCTCTTTCGAAAGCAGATCACCTTTTAGCAAAATATTACGGGCCTTTATTGGCATAACACCAGGTAAGGATGAGAGGAAGTCCGTTAGGGAGCGGAGTGCCATCACTACCTCAAGATTAATGTTGACCTTAAAAATATGCATGCAAAGTCATAACTTATCATTATCAAATTTGATCTTTTATCACAGCTTAAAAGATCAGTCAAGATTTCCCGTTGATCAAATATTTACCTCACTTATTTCCTAGCCTTTTATCGTTCATATTGCCTATTATCTATTTGTTCAAATCAAGCCCCCGGCCAGGCATCACACCCAGCCGGGGGCTTGTCTTTCAGCCTTCTAGTTGCTCTCTACCAGCTCCGGGCGCTTGGCCTTCCCCCACGCCCACCATCCCCCTACCCGCAGCGCCCCCCAGATCACGCGCCGCCGCCACCAGCTCACGCCCAGGGCCTCCATGGCTTCCAGCATGACCCCGTCCGCCTGCCCCCGGGTGATAGCCTGGCCAGCCATTTCCTTCTGCCCATAGAGCCAATCGTGGACAATGGCCGCCGGCGCGTAGTCCCCATCCCGTGGCAACAAGGGCCAGAAGATGGCCGGAATGCTGGCCAAGTTCGTCTCGAAGCCTTCCGGCACGGTGATAACCTGGCCGGCGTTGGTGGTGTAGACCAGGCCGCCAGGTTGGCGCACCACCCATTCCCCGCCCCGCAACTTTTCGAGCAGCGGGGTGTCATCCTGGAACGGCACGATCTACTCCCCGCCCTGGATCACCGGCGGCACGATCACCGGGGCCGGGGTGACAGTACTGGGGGTCTGTATCGCGTTAGGGCTATTGACGATCACCCCGCCCTGGCCGCTGGGGGCGTAGGTTGGGGCGCTGGTGTTGTGTCCGGCCACCGCGCCCACGGTGCCAGCGAGCTTATTGGCCCCATCCAGGGCCACCCAAGCCCCGCTCACGGCCGCCGCCGCGCCGACGCCTTGGCCCAGGACCTTCCAGCCGGGGTCCTCATGCTGGGCCACCCGGCCGCCGCTGACCTGGGGCGCGTAGACCCGCAAGGCCTTCAAGCCGGTTATCTCCTGGCCGGGTTGGGCCTCCAGCTCCACCAGGGGCTTTTGGGCCTTGATCGCCTCAAGATTGGCCTGATAGTAGGCCAGGACCTCTTCCTTGCTGGAGCAACCCACCAGGCCGGCCAGGGCCGCCAGGATCAGCAGCGCCACGTGCTTTTTCATGGTCATTCCTCCAGGTCCACCACGGTCCAAATCCGCAAGGGCAGTCCCCAGCGCTCGGCGATCCGCTGGAGCCGGTCCACGGCCTCGAAGTCCTTGGCCCGCTCGATCACCAGCAGGATTCCCGGCTGCTTGCCGGTCTGCATGGCGTAGTTCAACGCCTGGCCCAGGGCCTCGGCCCACTTGCGGCCAAAGTCCACTTCCACCGCGTGGGTCCGAGTCAGGCAGTCGCAGCGGGTACCGTCGGCCATGACCACCTCCAGGCGGCCGCGCTCCTGTTGGCACCATTCCACCTGATAGACCCTCTCTGGCTGTTTGTGGCCAGCCCAGGCCACGCCTGCTAGGCCCACCAGGGCCACCAGGCCTGCCAGGACTACCATAGCCGCCAGGACCACCAGGGGCAGCAGCAACGCCATGAACTTCTTCACTGCACACCTCCAAGGATCGCCAGGATGGTCACCACCCCGGCGATCTTCTGCTTACTGGTCATGCCCGCCGCCTTCCTCCATTTGCGCGGCCGTCTCGCGCATCAACTCGGCATGCCGGCGCAGGATGGCCGGGCCTTCATCCTCCAGACCGCTGGCGAACCCGCCGTAGACCTTCGCCGTGCCGTCGCCCAACTCGATCACCAGCGTGGCGATGGTCCCGGCGTCGGCATCGCCGGCGGCCAACACCCCTTCCAGCATTTCGCGCGGGGTCTGCGGAGGGAGCGCGGGAAACAGGGCCTCTTCGCTGATTTCCATGCATGCCTTCCTTTGATTTTGCGGAATATTTGCGTGAATATTTTCGTCGCTTTTTGCGCGCCTATTCCGCCTTCCAGCCCTCCATGATCACCATGGCCGACACCAGGGCCATGAACTGGTCCGGGGTCAAGGCCTCGATCACCTGGTCTTGAACCAACCCCGCCCGCCGGCAGACGAAGATGATGTACTTGGCCGTGTCGTTTTCGTGCTTGGGCGCATAGCGGTGGATCGCCTCCCGGATGCTGCGGTGCCGGTAGCTCCCACCGCGCAACAGCCGCATCATGGCCGACAGGCCAAACACCCAATCGCTGAACACCGCGAAGCCCTGATCATCCTCGCCCACGTAGCCCGGCAGGCTCTTGACCCAGGGGGTCGCCCGCAGGTTGCCGGGGTTGTGGTTGCGATAGCTGCGGCTGGCCATGATCGCTCCTTATCTCCCGGACCCGGCGCGTCCTGGCTGGCCCAGGGTCTGATTGATCCAGGCCAGACCGGAGAGCAACCGCACGCCCTGGTAGGCCTGGGCCTGGGTCCGCGCCCCCAGGCCGTGGGTCACCACTTCCCGGCCCACCTTGCTTTTGGCCTGGTTCACGGCCGAGGCCTGGCCCGGCTCCAGGACATTCACCCCGGCCTTGAGCGCCTGGCCGAAGATAGTCCTTTCCACCTGGCGGTAGAATAAAAGCCCGTTGGTTTCCGCCTGCCTGATCTTGTCCAGGTGGGGTTCCAGGACCTCGGGGGCCAGGCCGGTTTGGGCGCTATAGAAGGCCAGGCGCTGGGAGTCCTTCAGGCCCCGCTCGCTGGCTCTCGCCACCGCCTCGCTGGTGGCCTCCTTGGCGCTGGCCACGTCCACGGTGCGCAGGTTCACGCCGGCCAGGAACTTCAGCCATTCAGCGCCGCGCTCTTCCTGGGCCAGCCGGCCCGCCCATTTGTCCATGGGCTGGTGCAGATATTCCCGCGCGCCAGGGAACTTCAGCATGATTTGCTCCCAGAAGCCCTTGGGCGCGCGCTTGCGGAAGTCGTCATTAACTGCGGCCAGGAACTCCACCATGCGATGGGCCGGGATCAGCTCCGACACCAGCCGACCAAGCTGGCCGGGATAGTCGCGCGGACCCTGGCGCATGTCGGCTTCCAATACGTTCATGATCAGCGGCACCAGGGGGCCAGTGCTCTTGAACTCGTCGCCGAAGTCCTTGGCCTCCTCCCAGCCCGAGAGCGCGTGCAACAAGTTCACGTAGGGGTATTTCGCGGTGCGCAGGAACACTTCCTTGTCCCAGCCCTGGGGGGGCAGGCCGGGAAGGTCGCGGGGGTCCGGGCTGTAGTCGCGGTAGCTGGCCACGTGGTCCCGGCCGCCCAGCTTGGGATAATCGGGCTTGATGCCGCTGTCGCCATAGTCGGCTTCAAAGCGCTCCCGGTCGGCCTCCACCTGGCTATCCCCGCCGGCCAGATACTTCCGCCCGGCCGCGTAGGCGCTGAGCGGGATGAGAAGTTCCGCCGCCCGGGC
>JAIUYB010000137.1 GCA_020216625.1 Desulfarculus sp. | reverse complement strand
AGGCGACCGCCCCCTATTCATTAGCCTAACAAAACCAACCCAGCCGTGTCGATTCGCTGCCAAATGGCCATCAGCCTTTTCTGGACCACGAGTTGGCTAGGGCTCTATCATGGTGGGAAAGGGGCGTTGGCCCCGGATGCCGATTCTTTTCCCTGCTTAACCGGGAGGCGATCATGAACGTCAAGGTCCAGGTTATTTTCTACAGCATGTTCGGCCATATTCACAAAATGGCCGTGGCGGTGGCGGAAGGTGTTGGCCAGGTGAAGGGGGCGATTCCGGAGTTATATCAGGTGGCGGAGCTGGTGCCCGAGGCGGCCTTGGAGCGCACCGGCGCCAAGGCCCTGCGTCAGGCCTTTGCCACGGTGCCCCTGGCCGAGCCTGGCCGATTGCCAGAGGCCGACGCCGTGATCTTCGGCACCCCCACCCGTTTTGGCATGATGTGCGCCCAGATGCGTAACTTCCTGGACCAGACCGGCGCGATCTGGGCTTCGGGGGGACTGATCGGCAAGGTGGGCAGCGTCTTCACCTCCACCGCCACCCAGCACGGCGGACAGGAGACCACCCTGGTCAGCTTCCACACCACCTTGCTGCACCACGGCATGATTCTGGTGGGGGTGCCCTTCAGCAATCCCCTGCTCAACGCCCAGGGCGAGATGACCGGCGGCACGCCCTATGGCGCCAGCACCATCGCCGGCCCCGACGGCTCGCGGCAGCCCACCCCGGCGGAATTGGACCTGGCCCGGGCCCAGGGAAGGCGGGTGGCGGAGATCACCCTGGCCCTGAAGCGCGGTCAATCCTGAGTCCCGCCCACCCCAGTGAGCAAAAGGAGAGGGCCGGGGTCGCATGACCCCGGCCCTTCCTGGGTGATTTTAGGCTAGACGACTAGAACACGAAGCGGAACTGGAGGCCCAGCATCCACTCGTTGCCCTGGTCGGCGTTGTTGGTGACGGCGTCGCCGTAGTTGAAGTAGTTGAACTCGGGGTGAATCGAGAAGTTCTTGGTGATGGTGTAGGGGAAGGCCACGAACATGCCCTGACGGGTGTATTCGTCGTTCTGGAAGCCCTGGTCCTTCTTCCACGCGTCGTTCTGCAGCTTCTCGATGCCGTAGCCCGCGGTGACCTCCAGAGCGGAGGTCAGCTTGTACTCGAGGGCCAGGAAGCCACCCACGTTGCGGGTGTCTTCGATGGAGCCGTCAGCCTTGCGGAAAGCCACCGAACGGGGCAGGTTCTTCAGGCCGCTGTTGACGCCGTTCCACTCGTACTCGTTGTTCTGACCCCAGTGGATCTCGGCCTTGGCGGTGAAGGGACCCACGGTGAACTTCGCGGGCAGGATCGCCACCCAAGAAGTGATGGTGTCATCCTTCATGGTGTTGGCGCCCTTCTCGATCTTGAACTGGGCCCAACCGAAGCTGGGGCCAACCCACAGGCCGCCGAAGGTGAACTGGGTGGCCAGGTCGATGCGGGGCAGATTGGCGTAGATGTCCACGGTGCCCGGCAGGGCGGTGGAACCGGTGGCGAGGCCGCCGGTCTGCTGCGGGGTCAGCTCAGCCAGAGGCTGAACCAAGGACACGGCGAAGCCCATGTTGTCCTTCATCCACTCGAACCGGGCCTGAGGATGACGGCCGGAGTAGATGTAGCCCCAGTTGGAGAGCAGCAGCTTGCCGGACTCGGTCAGGCCGAAGTACTGCTTGGGAGCGTGCTTCAGGGTGCCCAACCAGCCATCGTCATGACCGGCGACCAGGCGGCAGTTGCCGACCTTCCACCAGCCGTAGGCGTAGCGGAGGCTGACGGTCTCAGCGTTGCCCAGCTTGGAGCCCAGGCCCAGCTCGATGAAGCCACCGGTGGACTTGTCGGCGCTGGTGAACTTGGCGTTCAGGTAGGAGTGGCCAGCCAGGCTCACGAACGCGGTGGTCACATCCTCTTTACCGTTGCTGGTCAGCTCCTTGGAGGACTTGTGCCAGCCAAGGTCGGTCAGGATGCGGCCGCCGACCACGACGTTGGTGCCGGGGGCGTCGGCAGCCAGGACCGGCAGAGCCAGGCCCAGCACCGCCACCGCCGCCAGAATCGCGAAAAACTTCTTCATTTTTCCCTTTTCTCCTTTTCGATGTTCGGACGCGCGGACCGAGGATGCAGTAGCCAGCTTCAGCCTCGATTTCACGCGCACACCAGCCGCCAGACAGCCCGGGCTCACCCAAACCCATCCTCAAGCGGCTTCCTCGCACGCCCTGACGGGCGTTTCGGGACTCTGCGAATAGCCCGGCGCTTCCCTCAAAGCACAAGACTATTCTTTCCTTGGCATATTGAAGCACCAGCGCTGATGTCAGTCAAGCATTTTTTCGACGCTTATGTCCGCACGGTCATGATCCCTGACATCAAACTCCGCGCATCCTAGACGAATAGATTGATCTGGGCCTGACTGGCGGCCGCCAGGTAAGTGGCGGCGCCGCCCACCTCCACCCCCTCGATCAAATCCTCCTGCTTTATACCCATGACGTCCATGGTCATCTGGCAGCCGATCAGCTTGACCCCGCCATCCTTGGCCGCCTCCATCAGCTCCGGGATGCTGGGCACGTTCACCTTGCCCATCCAACCCTTCATCATGCTGGTGGCCATGGCGGTCATGCCCGGGAGGATGCCGATGATGTTGGGCACCGGCACCGGCATGGCCGGGTTGCCGATGGGGGCCACCTTGAGCTTGTCATATTTGTGGCGATTGATGATGTCCAGGCCGTAGAAGGTGAAAAACACCGTGGTTTCCAGGTCCATGGCCGCGGCGGTGGTGGCCAGGATCAGCACCGGATAGGCCATGTCCAGGCTGCCCTTGGAGGCGATGATGGTCATGGCCCTGGCTGGTTGCGGCTCGGCCAGGCGCTTGTCCAACTCCTCCTGCACCCGCTGCTCCACCAGCTTTTGGATTTCCGCGTCGGTCATATCATCCTCCAAGATCCGGGTTGGGGGAAAGACCGCGGCAGACTTGCGGAGCGGGATTCCGGCCCCGCCGAGAGTCCACGCCGGACCATCCCCGGCATTACTAATATGTTATCAGGGTTATCCATCTCTCCGCAATCAGCCGCCCCTCTCGCCTCCGTTCCTCGGACCTACTTCAGGCCCTGCTTGACCACCTCCATGGCGGTGCGCAGGGACTCCAGGGCGCCGATGATCTCCAAACGCTGATCTTCCTCGAATTGCAGCAAGATACGCTGGTGGACATCCCGCAGGAACCCGCCGATCTGTTGGGCGCGCCGCCGGCCCTCGGGGGTCAGGCTGATCAGGCGGATCCGGCCGTCTTGGGGATCGTCGGTGCGGCTGACCAGGCCCCTGGCCTCCATCCCCTCCAGGATCTTGGTCACCCGGCTCTTGGCCACCTCCAGGCGTTGGGCGATGCTCTTGACCGTCAGGTAGCGCTCGTCGCCGAAGAGCATCAGGCAGCGTAACTCGGCCTGGGGCAAATCGAATTTCTGCGACTGGAAGACCATGCGGTCCTGGCAGCAATGCACCATCTCGCTGATCAAACCCTGCAAGCGCTGGGTCTGGTAATCCAGCAGAGCGGCCCCTTCGGACAGGTTTTCCTCGGCGAGTTTGTTCATGTCATTAATCAATATCCACTCCCCAACACCCTGTCAACGCATATTTATTGCCTATTTATTGTCGCGATAATTCAACCAGTTGCCTTAACAGCCCGGCTTGGCCCAAGCCCTCTCGCGGCGCCAAACCGGTTATCATCGTTAACTTGTCGCGGCCAAGCCCCCGCCGCCTGGCCCGCGGGCCAGGACCGGAGGGCGGCGGCCTATTTGACCAGGGGCAGGGTGGCCTTGAACTCCTCGGTGCCGGCCTGGCGCAGGATCTCGTAGATGAACATCTCGGTGGAGCTGACCACACAGCCGGCGTGGCGCAACCGGGCCAAGGCCAGGTCGCGGTTGCGCGCCATCCGGGAGGAGACCGCGTCGCCCACCACCTGCACCCGGAAGTCCTCCAGGGCGCTCAGGGCGGTCTGGAAGACACAGATGTGGGCCTCCACTCCGGCCAGAACCAAGGTCTTGCGCTTCAGGGCCTTGATTTTTTGCACGAAATCCTCGCAGCCAAAGCAGTCGAAGCTGATCTTGGCGATGGCCGGATCACGCAAGCCGGCCTCGGCCACCGCCGCCACCGTGCTCCCCAGCTTCATCTGTTCGGTCACCACCACCGGCAAGTCCACGATGCCGGCAAACTTCACCAGCTTGGCGATGTTGGCCACCACCTCCTCCTGCGCGTGGATCACGGGCAGGAGCTTTTCCTGGGCGTCAATGACCACCAGGACGCAATCCTCGCGTTTCAGCAATCGATCATGCTTGGACATACGGGGCTCCCTTTCTGGGTTGTTGTCACGATTTCAAGGCGTTGCGCGCCAACGACCTCCTCAGCCCAGGCGCTTGGCGTACGCGGCGGCCTCCAGTCCGGCCACGCAACCCTCCCCCACCGCCTTGGCCATCTGCCAGGGAGGACCGGTGATGTCGCCCGCCGCCCAGACCCCGGCCAGGTTGGTGGCCTGGCGTTTGTCCGTGGCGATGTAGCGCATGGTCTCCGGATCCAGGGCCACCCCCAAGCCCCCGGCCAACTGCACCGCGCCCTTGGCCCCCAGCTCGATGAAGACTCCACTCACCTCCAAGGTCTGGCCGTCGTCCAGGAGCAAGCCGCGCACCTGGTCCTGCCCCTGGATGGCCGTGGGCCAGCGCCCTTGGTGCAGGATCACCGCGCTGTCCTGCAGCCGTTGGGCCAGCACCTCGGAGACCTCCAACTCGCGACAGACCAGGTGGACCTGGCTGGCCAGAAAGAGCATGGTCAGCGCCCCGCTGACCGCCGCGCTGCCCCCGCCCACCACCGCCACCGGTTGGCTGCGGTAGAAGCCGCCGTCACAGTCCACGCAATAGCTGACGCCCTTGCCCAGCAGCTCTTTTTCGCCCTTGACTCCCAAGCGGTTGCGGCTGACGCCCATGGCCAGCACCAGGGCCTTGGCCAGCACCTCGCCGCCCCCCTCGGTGCGCACCAGGTAGGCCGCGCCCTCAGGCGTCACCTCCACCACGTCCTCGTCGCGCAGCACCGCCCCGAACTCGGCCGCCTGGCGTCGGCCGTCGGCCAGCATCTGGGGACCGGCGAAGGTGGGCAAACAGCAATAATTCTCCACATGGGCCTTGTTGAGGCTGCTCTGACCGGGGCGGCCCAGCACCAGCACCGAGACCTTGGCCCGCACCGCATGAATCGCCGCCTGCAGGCCGGCCGGTCCGGCGCCCATTATCACCACGTCGAAGTTTTCGCGGGCCATGGCGCGCCTCCCAGGGGGGCTGGGATGTGGACCAAGGCCCGCGCCCCCTGGACGGACCTGATGCCCAGTATAGGGGCATCGGCCATGGGCGGACAACCGCCGGACGCGGAGTTGGGTGGTTAAACTGGCGGGCTAGTCGTCGCCGAAAAAGCTGGTGGTCCAGTCCCAGACGCGCTGATACCAAGAGGGGTCGCGATAGGGCTTGACGGTGATCACATCCACCATGATGTCGGCCACTCCGGGATAGAAGCTGACCCGGCATTCCAGGGCGGTCAGGAGCTGATCGGAGTTGAAAACCAGGTCGAAGTCGCGATAGCGGCCGGAGGTGAACTCCTCGGCCCGCAAGGCGCGCTTGGCCAGGATGCGCTTGCCGCCCTCCACGCTCACATCCAGCTCGGCCACCATGCCCTGGCGTTGCACGTTGGCCAGGCGCAGGCGGAAGCGGGCCTGATACTGTCCGGCCGGCAGCACGTCGTACTGGCCATAGACCACCGCCCCGGCCCGATCCACCGAGCGGTGCACCCCCGCCGCCTTGCCTCCGCTGGCCTGGGGGTCGTCCAGCACCACCGCCGGGGGATGGGCGTAGTCCTCGGCCTCGTAAACGAAGTCGGCCTGAGAGCCTTTGAGGTTGCTGCGCTGGGCGCGCCAGGTGGGGTCCATGTCGGTGGCGGTGTGGAAGGTCAGACGGATGGGATTGCGGTCATGCAGGCGCTTGATATAGATTTCATAGCGCCCGCTGGCCGGGTCGTGGGAGTAGAGCGGACTGGCGGCCCAGACCATCCACTGCTCGTCGGGCGAGAAAGCGGCGGCGTAGTTCCAGTCCAGGTTGCTGGTCAGCCTCTCGATGGGACCCTTGGGCCCGCAGAGCCAGACCTCGGTGCCCGGTCCGCCCCGGAAGGTCAAAAAGCGCGAGGCCAGAAAGGCCTGGGAGTCCGAACGCCAACTGGTGCCGCAACCCACGGTGATCAAACGCGCGTTCTCGGCCCGCCCCTCCGGGGTCAGGTCCACCGCGTACAAGCCCCGGTCCAGCTCGCCCGGGCCGCCGTCCTTGTAGAGGAACACGATGCGCCGTCCGTCCGGGCTGAGCATGCCGTCCAGGAAGCCATCACC
>JAIUYB010000136.1 GCA_020216625.1 Desulfarculus sp. | reverse complement strand
GTCATAGCGCGCGGCAGCCGCCCTTCAGGTAACCCTCCAGCCGCCGCAGGCCCTCGCTGATGTTCTCCAGGCTGTTGCAGTAGGAGAAGCGCAGGAAGCCATGCCCGCCGGGGCCGAAGTCCCGCCCCGGGGTCACCGCCACCCCGGCCTTTTCCAGGATGTCGAAGGCCAGGCGGTAGTCGTCCCGGTCCAGGTGGGCGCAACTGGTGAGCAGGTAGAAGGCCCCCTGGGGCGTCACCGGGATGGAGAAGCCCAGCCGGCGCAGGCCGTCGACGATGTGCATCCGGCGGGCGTTGTAGCGCCCCACCATGCGCTCCACCTCCTTCTGGCACTGGGTCAGGGCGGCGATGCCGGCCCACTGGGCCATGGAGGGCGCGCAGATGGCGAAGTTCTGGTGCATCTTCTGCAGCGGCCGCAGGTAATGGGGCGGCACGATCAGATAGCCCAGCCGCCAGCCGGTCATGGCGTAGAGCTTGCTGAAGCCGCCCAGCACGAAGGCTCTGTCGGTGTACTCCAGAATGGTGTGCTCCTCGCCTTCGTAGGTCAGGCCGTGGTAGATCTCGTCGCTGATCACATAGGGCGGGCCCGACTTGCCCGGGGCCAGCGCGGCGATGGCGGCCATGCGCTCGGGGGTCAGGAGCTGGCCGGTGGGGTTGGCCGGGCTGTTGATCACCACCGCCTTGGTGCGGGGGCTCAGGCGCTTTTGGATCTCCTCGGGCCGGTACTGGAAGGCGTCGTCCTCGGCCACCGGCACGTAGACCGGCTGGCCGCCGCAAAAGCTGACGAAATTGGGGTAGCAGGCGTAGCAGGGGTCGGAGAGTATGATCTCGTCGCCGGTCTCCAACAGGGCCGCGAACATCAGCAACATGCCCGGGCTGGTGCCGGAGGTGACCAGCACCCGCTCCGGGTCCACCTCCACGCCGTAGCGGGCGCGATAGTGATCGGCGATGGCCTGGCGCAGGGGCTTGATGCCCAGCGAGTGGGTGTAGTGGGTCTGACCCTGGGCCAGGGCCTGGGCGGCGGCCGCCTTGATGGGCTCGGGGGTGTCGAAATCCGGCTCGCCCACCTCCAGGTGGATGACGGAGCGCCCCTGGGCCTGGAGCTCCTGGGCCCGCTCCAGCACGTCCATCACTATGAAGGGGGGAATGTCTAGCGCCCGTTTGCTGATGCCCATGACCACACCTCGTCGTTGGCGGTTGGGTCCGGCCGCCCCGGCCGTCTCCGGTCAAGCGCCCGGTTTTTTCCGGGCTTGCCTATTTTGCACCAATCCGGCCGCCGGGCGACCGGACAAAAAACAGGCGAAGCGGTCTTTCGCCCGCGCGCCGGCCCCGGAAGGAGCGCCTGGCGCGAAGGAGAAAGACCGCCTCGCCTTAAGCTCGGGGATGCATGATGGCTAAACGCCTAAGCTCACCTGATTAATCATCCGCCATCCGCCCGGGGGCTAGATGACCTTGTTCAGCGCGTACTCGATGATGCCCTCGGCCCCCTTGCGCATCAGCTCCGGGATCAGGTCGCGCACCTGGCTCTCGTCCACCACCGTCTCCACCGAGAACCAGTCGCTGTTGTACAGCGGAGCCACGGTGGGCGCGTTCAGGCTGGGCAGCACCTCCACCACGTCGGTGATGCGGATCTTGGGCACGTTCATCTTGATCGCCACCAGCTTGTCGGCCCGCAGCGCGCCCTTCAAGAGCAGCGCGATCTGCTCGATCTTGCGGCGCTTTTCCGGGTCCTCCCAGGCCTTTTTGTTGGCAATGAGCTGGGTGGTGGACTGCATCAGCTCCTTGATGATCTTCAGGCCGTGGGCCGAGATGGTGCTGCCGGTCTCGGTCACCTCCACGATGGCGTCGGCCAGACCGTTGACCACCTTGGCCTCGGTGGCGCCCCAGGAGAAGTGGACCTCCACCTCCACGCCCTGCTCCTGGAAAAAGCGCTTGGTGAAGTTGACCATCTCGGTGGCGATGCGCTTGCCGGCCAGGTCCGCGACCTCCTTGATGCCCGAGTCCTTGGCCACCGCCAGCACCCAGCGGGCGGGGCGGGTGGAGACCTTGGAGTAGACCAGCTCCTCCACGTAGACCACGTCCGAGTCATTCTCCAGGATCCAGTCGCGGCCGGTGATGCCCGCGTCCAGGGTTCCGCTCTCCACGTAGCGGCTCATCTCCTGGGCCCGGCAGATGGAGCAGTCGATCTGTTCGTCGTCGATCTCCGGGAAGTAGGAGCGGCCGTTGACGTTGATCTTCCAGCCCGCGCGGGCGAAGAGCCGCACGGTGGCGTCCTGAAGGCTGCCCTTGGGCACGCCCAGTTTCAGCGGCGTTTTCATTTGCCGTAGACCTCCTTGGGATCGAACACCGGCTGGCCCTCGGTCACCAGCGCGTCGCCCTCCACCCGGCGATAAAAGCAGCTCTTCATGCCGGTGTGGCAGGCCGCGCCACCCACCTGCTCCACCTTGAACAGCACGGTGTCGTCGTCGCAGTCGACGTGGATCGCCTTGATTTTCTGAACGTTGCCGCTGGTGCCGCCCTTGTGCCACAGTTCCTGGCGGCTGCGCGACCAGTAGTGCGCCTCGCCGGTGGCCAGGGTCTTTTCCCAGGACTCCTGGTTGATGAAGGCCAACATCAGCACCTCGCCGGTGGCCGCGTCCTGGGCGATGGCCGGTATCAGCCCGCCAGTCTTCTTGAAATCCAGTTGAATCATTGCCCGTCCCATGATGGGGTTGAGGTGAAAACGATTTATTACCCGGCCAACTGGGGCTTGTCAAGCCCGCCCCCCGGCCGGATCCATGATCGCCAAATCGTCACATTTCAGGTGGTTGCCAGCCGAAAAAAGGCGACCCGGTTCCGCCGGGCGGCCGGAGCCGGGCCGTAACTTCCCCCCACCCGCCCAGGCCAGGCCGGGCGGGCTAGAAACCCAGCGCGGTGGTGCGCAGCTGGTTGTCCACCTCGATCACGCCGGGATATTTCTGGGCGATCTCCCCGACCCGCCGCCGGGTGTCCCGGTCCTGCACGAATCCCTCCAGGCGCACCTTGCCCTCCAAGGGGCATTGCACCCGGACATCGTGGTAGGGGCTGGTCAGAACCCGCTTCTTGATCGCGCTCTCCACCTTCTTGGCAAAGGCCCGGCGGGCCAGCTCCTGGCTCACGGCCTGCGGGTCGTTGACCGGCGGCATGGCCTTGGCCGCCAGGGCGATCAGCTCGGCCCCGGCCTCGGCCGAGAGGTTGGCGGTGTTGAGCACCAGGTTGTAGAGGCTCCAGTCGGCGAGGTCACGGTGATAGACGCTCTCGATCAAGGACCGGCGCTGCTGGTCGTAATGGCGCACGAACTCTCGGGCCTCGTCCAGACTCAGGCCCATGCGCTGGGCCACGCGCTCCGCCCGCAGGCCGGCGGGGGCCACCACCCGGGCGTGGAAGACCCCGGGCACCTCGGCCAGGGCGATCTGGGCCCCCCGGCCCAGGATGACCACGTCCCCCCGGCTGGCCAGTTCCAGATTCAGGGCCTCGAACAGGCAGGCGTAGGCCGGATCGCGGAAGAACATCCGCTCCCACAGCCCGCCCGGCGCGGTCTCGGCCTCGAAAGCGGCGCAGGCGTCCCGAAACTCCAGGTCGCACTCGCGCGCGATGCGGTGGATCCCCTCGCGGTTGACCAGCTCGTAACCCAGCTTGCGGGCCACCAGGGCCCCGATCTCGTCGCCCAGGCTGCCCACCTTGCGCGAAATGGTGACAACTGCCATGCAATAATCCCCTTTGCTCCGTCATGACGCGGCCTTGACCGCCACGAACCGGGTGGCTCCCGATCATGAACCAAATTATAGGCGCATACCGGGATGGCCGCCAGGGGGCGAAGGCCCCATCCCATGTGGGGGTTAACCCCCTTCCGCCCCCGCGGTCCACAGGCCGCCCCCCTTGCCCCGGATTGGTGAAGCATCCCTCCTGACCGCCACCCCGGCTCGCGCCAGGCTTGAACCATGCCGCCCATGCCGGGCGCGCCATTTCGGGGGAGGTTGGCGATGCGCGTACACCCGACCACTTGGCTCTTGCTGGCCATCCTGGCGGCGGGCTGCGCCAGCGGCGAGGAAAAGGCCGCCTATCTCAACGCCCAGTTGGAGGCCTTGAGGCTGCAAAAGCCCATCTTGGAGCTGCGGGCTCAACCTGGCCAGCAAATCGAGCTGAAAGGCGTGGAGGCCCTGTTGGTCCATGCCCCCCTGGGCGGCGGCGGCGGCGGGCTGGTCCGGCAACACCAGAACGAGTGGGCCCCGGTGGCCCGCGAGGGCCTGGGCATCCTGGGGGTGGTGGGCGGCATCTACTTCGCGGGCGAGAAGGCCGTGCAACTGGCGGAAACGGTGGGCAAAAGCGCCGGAACCCACATCAGCGGCAGCTTCAACAACCAGGGCGCGCAAAGCCCGATCAGCTACTACGTGGGTCCGGGCGGCGCGCCCAGCCAGGGCGTCAGCGACCGCCACGACAGCACCGACGATCACTCCCCGGCCGTCGGTTCCCAGCCCTGAGGCCAAACGCCGGGGCGGGGATCGACCCCGCCCCGCGCAACCCCCGGGATTTTCCGCCCCACCCTTCTCAGACGTCCAGGTTCATCTTGCCGGGATTGAGGATGTTGTTGGGGTCCAGCAGACGCTTGATGGAGCGCATCAGCTCCAGGGCGTTGGCGTCGTGCTCCAGGTGCATGTAGGGGGCCTTGGCCAGGCCCACCCCGTGCTCGCCGGTCAGCGTCCCGCCCAGGGAGCAGGTCAGGGCGAAGATCTCGTCGGCGGCCTTGTGCACGTTGGTCACCTGCTCCGGATCGCGGCGGTCGTACATGATCTTGGGGTGCAGGTTGCCGTCGCCGGCGTGGCCAAAGACCACGAAGGGCAGGCCGTAGCCCTCCACGATGCCGGCGATGCCGGTCAACAGCGCCGGCAACTGGCTCATGGGCACGGTGACGTCCTCGCTCAGATTGTAGGGCCTGAGCTGGCCGGCGGTGCTGCCGGCTTTGCGCCGGGCCGCCCACAGGGCCTCCACCTGGTCGGCGGACTGGGCCATGTCGATGGTCTGTGCCCCGCCCTGGCGGAAGATCTCCAACACCCGGTCCATCTGATAGTCGGCCTCGCCGGCGGTGTAGCCGTCGGTCTCCACCAGGAGCATGGCGTTGACCGGGGGCAGGTCCATGCCGCCCTTCTCGCGCAGCACCCGGATGGTGTTCTGGTCCATGATCTCCAGCACGCTGGGTACCACCCCCGAGTGCATGATGGCGGTCACCGCCCGGCCGGCCTGGTCCAGGGTGGCGAAGCTGGCCTGGCAGGTGCGCGAGGCCAGGGGCTTGGGGCTGATCTTCAGCGTGATCTCGGTGATGACTCCCAACACGCCCTCGCTGCCCACGAAAAGGCGGGTCAGGTCAAAGCCGGAGACGCTCTTCATGCAGCGGCTGCCGGTGCGGGTCACCCGGCCGTCGGGCAGCACCACCTCCAGGGCCAGGACGTAATCCCGGGTCACGCCGTATTTGGCGCCCCGGATGCCGCCGGCGTTGGTGGCCACGTTGCCGCCGATGGTGCAGACCTTGCCGCTGGCCGGGTCGGGCGGGAAACAAAAGCCCTGGGGGGCCAGCAGCTTTTGCAGGTCGGCGTAGACCACCCCTGGTTCCACCACCACCTGGCGGTCCACGATGTTCACCGCCAGGATGCGGTTCATGCGCACCAGGTCCAGCACCAGGCCGCCCTGGGCGGGCACCACCCCGCCGGCCAGGCTGGTGCCGGCCCCGCGCGGAGTCACCGGAAAACGGCTGGCGTTGGCCAGCCTGAGGATCGCCGCGACCTGATCGGTGGTGGTGGGCCAGGCGGCGGCCTCGGGACGGTGGTCGTGGTCGGAGGCGTCGTAGGAATAGGTGACCAGATCGATCAGGGAGTCGCTGTAGTTCTCCGCCCCCACGATATCTTTGACGGCCTGTTTGTCATTGGCGTTCATGCGCGGGCTGCTCCAGGCTGATGTCTCTTCTCTCCCCCCATTCGGCGGCCGCGTGGCCACGGCTAATAAATATCATACAAATTCTGGCAGCGCAAAATTCTTATCAATCCAATCAGATAGTTAGCATATATCGAACACTGTCAACCGGTTGGCGATCACTGGCCGGTTGTGATCATGCCCACGCACGGCGGACATGCCGCTAAGCGACCAATTGCGGCCCGAAGGCCATTGGGCCCAGCTGGCCATTGGAACCACTCCCACTGGCGCGGTCGCGTGAAATCTCGATGTATTCAAACACCTCCCGGCGCATGGCCTCGCGGCTGACCAAGGCCTCGCCGTGGACCATCTCCACCTTGAGCGTGTGGAACAAGCTCTCGGCGCAGGCGTTGTCGTGGCAATTGCCCTTGCCGCTAAGGCTGCGCACCAGCCCGTGCTTGATGAAAAGGGCTTGGTATAGGCCGGAGCAGCGCTGGCTGCCTCGGTCTGAATGAACCACCACGCCCCTG
>JAIUYB010000135.1 GCA_020216625.1 Desulfarculus sp. | reverse complement strand
ATCTCCTCCGCCGTGACCCGGTTCATGGTGCCCACCTGGGCCAGGTAGACGTCCACGCCCTCGGCCAGGGCCAGCACCCGCTCGTGGCCGTACTCGGCGATGGCGCTGTCGCGCAGGCCCTGGGCGTCGGCGGCGGCGTTGATCCCGCCGGCGGCGGTGAGCGCGAAGATGGCCAGGGAGTCCGGGGCGAAAGTCTTGAACTGGCGGTGGATGGACTCGAAAAAGACCCGGGGCCGCCGCTGGGCGGGGACCTGGGCCACCCGGGCCGAGAGGGCGGCCAGGTCGGCCTGGAAGCGGGCGCAGAGCGTCTCGGCCGCGGTTTGGCGTCCAGTGAGAAGCCCCAACCGCCGCCAGTGCTGGTAGAGCTCGGCCGCCCCGCCGGGCTGGAGGCAGACCACCGTCACCCCGAACTGCTTCAGGCGGGCCACGAACCCGGGGTGGACCTGGGCCACCATGGGGCGCATCAACACCAGGTCCGGGGCCAGGGCCATGACCCGCTCGGGGTCGTCGCGATAGCTGATGAGCGGCAGGTCCGGGGCGGAGGGCGTGGGGCTGGGACCGGCGGCGACCAGCAGATGCCCCGCCCCCAGGTCCACCAGGTTGTCGGTGTGGGCCGGGTAGAGGCTGACGATGCGGCGATAGGGGCCGGAGACGACGATCTCCTGGCCGGCGTCGTCGATGAAGGACGGCGCGGCCGAGACTGGCGCGGCCGGCGCGGCCAGGGCCAGCAGCGCCAGGGCGAGCAGCGGGATGATCAGCCGTCGCGCCTTCACGCCGCGCCTCCGTTCTTCTGGAAGACCACCACCCGGCCCTGGGCGAACTCGTCCCAGCGCACCGCCGCCCGCACCCCAAAGACCGCCTCCAGATTGGCGGCGCAGAGGGCCTCGGGGGTGGGGCCAAAGGCCGCGATCCGGCCCTGGTCCATCAGGATCAGCTGGTCGCAGAAGGCGGCGGCCAGGTTGAGGTCGTGCAGCACCGCCACCACGGTCCGTCCCTGGTCGCGCACCAGGCGCTCCAGCTCGCCCAGGGCGGCCAGGGCGTGGCGCACGTCCAGGTTGTTGGTGGGCTCGTCCAGGAGCATCACCGGCGCGTCCTGGGCCAGGGCCCGGGCCAGGAGCACCCGCTGCTTCTCGCCGCCGGAGAGCTCGGTCACGGGATGATGGGCCAGGGCGGCCAGGTCCAGGCGGGTCAGGGCCGCCTCCACCAGCGCCTCGTCGCGGGCGGAGGGGGCGGAGAAGCGGGGGATGAAGGCGTGGCGGCCCATCAGCACCGTCTCGCGCACGGTGTAGGGGAAGCCCAGGCCCGGCTCCTGGGGAGTGAGGCTCAAGCTCCGGGCCAGCTCGCCCGCCCGCCAGGCGGCCAGGGGACGGCCCTGGAAGCTGACCGAGCCGGCCGCCGGGCGCAGCAGGCCGGTCATGACGTCCAGCAGGGTGGTCTTGCCGCAGCCGTTGGGACCCACCAGGCCGTGGAAGCGGCCAGGAGTGATGGTCAGATCCAATCCGCGCAGCACCGGTTGGGCGCCATAGGCGAAGGATAAACCCCGGATGGTGAAGACCGGCTCAGCCACGCCCCACCCCCAGTTGCTTGCGCCGGAAGACATAGCAGAAGAAAGGCCCGCCGATCAGGGCGGTCAGCACCCCGATGGGCACCTCGTGGGGCAGGGCCCAGCGGGTGAGGGTGTCGGCCGTCAAGAGCAGCATGGCCCCGGCCAGGCCGGCGGCCGGCAACAGCAGGCGGTTGTCCGGCCCCACCAGCATCCGCATGAGATGCGGGATGAGCAGGCCCACGAAGCCGATGATGCCGGCCACCGCCACCGCCGCCGCGCTGACCAGGCTGGCGGTGATCAAAAGGATCAGGCGCACCCGGCGCACCTCCACCCCCAGGGCCGCCGCCGCCCGGGGGCCCAGGCTGAGCAGGTTGAGATCCCGGGCGTGGAACAGAAAGATCAGGAAACCCAGGCAGGCCACGCCGCCGGTGAGCCCGGCCTCCAACCAGGTGCGTCCGGCCAGGCTGCCCAAGAGCCAGAAGATGATCACCGAGACCTGCTCGCCGGAGAGGTATTTGATGAAACTGATGCCGGCCGAGAGGATGGCGGCCACGATCACGCCCGAAAGGATCAGGCTGGTGGGCGAGGTCTGGCCGTCCTTGGCCGAGAGCGCGATTACCGCCGCCAGGGTGGCCATGGCCCCCAAAAAGGCCAAGAGGGCCACGGTGTAGGGCCCCAGGAAGGTCAGGCCCAGCCACAGGGCCAGGGCCGCGCCAAAGGCCGCCCCGGAGCTGACCCCCAGGGTGAAGGGGTCGGCCAGAGGGTTGAGCAGGATGCCCTGGAAGACCACCCCGGCCAGGGCCAGGGCCGCGCCCACCGCCGCCGCGCTCAGGATGCGGGGCAGCCGCACCTCCCAGACCACCTGGTCCACCAGCCGCGCCACCGGGGCCTCGCCGCCGGTCAGGTGGCCGAAGACCACCTGGGCCACCTGGTGCGGGGCCACCCGGATGTAGCCCAGGCCGCAGGTGATCACCACCAGGGCCAGCAAGAGCGCCAAAAGGCCCAGGATCAGGGCCCGGCGCAGCCCCCGGCGGGGCGGCTGGTCCGGGGCGGCGGTGGGGGGATGGTGGTGCATGACGGGCGCTTCTCCGCCGGAGCGGGGTTCGTCCCCAGCCCCTGGCCGACTCTGCCTGGTCCTCGGCCCTCCCTCCAGCGGCGGAGGAAGGGCCGAGCGGGTCCGCTATTTGGCCTTAAAGGCCGGCTTGGCCTGGCCGCTCTTCTCGGTCTGCAACTCCTGCATGGCCTTGGCCAGGTGGCCCAGCCAGAGGTCCCGGGCGCCGCTGTAGCCGGCCACCGGGGTCAGGTCGGTGGTCACCGTGAATCCGGCGGCGGTCAGGCGCGACTTCCAGGAGTCGGCGTCGTCGCCGGCGATATCCTGCTTGCTGTGCTCGCCCAGCACGGTCAACAGCGGCATCAGCTTGACCGCCTTGACCCCGGCCGCCTGGAGCTGGCCCCGCACGTCGTCAAAGGAGGGATAGCCCTCCACCGTGCCCAGATAGGCCCGCGGGTCCACCTGGGCCAAGGCGAAGGCCAGGGCGGGATAGGCCACCCCAGCCGGATGGTGGGTGCCGTGGCCCACCCAGACCAGGGCCTGATCCGGCTGGCGGCCCGGGGTCGCGGCCTGCAGCATGATCCGGGCCAGGGCCTGGAGGTCGTTGGTGTCGCTCACGAGCGGCCAGCCCATGGCCACCCGCAGGTCCTTGCCCTGCCGGGCGAAGGCTTGGGCCTCCCGCGCCAGATCGTGGAACTCGGCCCCGGGAATCACGTGCAGCGACTGCACCACGATCCGCTTGACCCCCTGGGCCTGGAGCTTGGCCAGGGCCTCTGGCGGCGAGTCGAGCTTCTCCCCGCGCTGGGCCAGGATTTGGCGCACCTTTTCCGAGGTGTAGGCCCAGGCCACCTCCACTCCGGGATGGGCGGCCTTGACCTCGGGCTCGATGCGCTTGATCTGGTCCAGGGCCCCGGCGTGGCTGCTGCCAAAGGTGACCAAGAGCACCGCCGTCTTGGCTGGGGCCTTGGCGGTCTTGGCGGCCTCGGCGGCCAGGGCCGGGGCGGCCAGGGCGGTGAGGGCCAGGGCCAGCACGCAGGCGCGGCCCAGGCGGTTGTTGAGTCGGGACAGTAACATGGCAACCCTCCCGACCCCCGGGGCCAATAAAAAAACCCCAGGGGCCCGATGGCTCCCGGGGTCTGCACCCTGCTTCTTCGACCCAGGTCCCCGCCCGCCATACCTCGGGCTTCGACGGGGCTATTTACCGCGCGGGCAGGTCTTCTGGCTTCCGGGTCGTCCTAGTCCCCGCGCCTTCCCACCCCGGTTGCCCCGAGGCAGTGGCTAGTTCGCGGGTTTCGTCTCCGGTCACAGCGGCGGGACCGCGACGGAGTCACACCGTCTTCCCTATTAGGCCCCAATGGGCCACCACGCGCAACTTGGTGACAAAACTATCATGACCCCCGGGTGGTGTCAAACCTGGCCGGGAAGGCGAGCTTGGCGGCTAGAACTCGATCTCCAGGGCCAGGCTCCAGCTCATCTGGCGCGACCAGACCTCCACCCCGTAGTCCCAGGTCTGGTCCACGTCGTAGGCCGGGTCGATCCAACGGTGGTCGCCCTTGGTCTGGATGATCATGTAATCCCACCTGCCCACCAGGGAGCCCCAGCCGCCAAGGGGAGCGCGCAGGTCCAGGGCGGTGTGCCAGGCGTAGCCCTGGGTGCGTTCTTCGGTCACCCGGTCGCCGCGCAGCAGGTGATGATCCTTGTTCTGGCCCCAGACCTGGGCCAGGTCGGCCTGGACCCCGACCCGCCAACCTCCGTCCGGTCGGCCCAGGCCCAGGCGTCCCAGGTCGGCGCTGAGCCACGCCCCCAAGTAGGCGTGCAAATATTCCTGGCGGAACCAGATGCCGTCGCCCTGCAGCGGATAATACTGCCACTGGTCGTAGGTCGGCTGGCCGTCGACATAGACCATGGTCTGCTGCATGCCATCGTGGGCCACGAAGACGAAGCGTTGCCAGCGCACCCCCAGCAGGGGCCTGAGGTCCAGCCAGGCCGGCAGGCCCAGGGTCTCGCGCAGGCTATGAGAGACCTTGCCATCCAGGGTGAAGCTGTCCTTGAGCCGGGTGGCCGTCTCGGAGTAGGTGGTGCGCAGCTTGTTGCGGTTGGGGTCCTCCCAGTCCGAGTCGCGCATCACCCCCAGGTCGTCCTGGCCGGGCAGGCCGGCCAAAAGCTCCAGCTCCAGAGAGTTGTTTGGCCCCTTGAGGCCCAGATTAACCCCCGCCCACCAGGAATTGAGCGGAAACTCCAGCCGGCTCAGGGGGTTGAGGTTGGGATTCTCGGGGTCGCCGAACTGGTAGGAAGTGTGGCTGCGCAAAAAGCGCTTGATCTGGGGGGCGATGAAGAAGCCCATCTCCTCGTTGTCCGGCGTGGCTTGCGCGGCCGGAGCCACTCCCGGGGAAAGGAGCAGCAGCGGCAGGCAAGCCAGGATGGCGAGAGTCGTGCTTGGGCGGGCGTTGGCCATGGGGTCGCTCCGGTTGGGGGGCGGCGTGGGGAAAGATGGTCGCTGGACCGCGATTGCGGGGTTTTAGCATAATTCTCGGGTTCGGCGGGTTGATTTTTTGCGCCCCGGGTGGGGGCAGGAGGCCGGCAGGGGGCCGCGCCAGGGGGCCAAGTCCGCGAAAAGCGGCCGGGCCGGGCGAGGAATCCCCCGCCCGGCCCGTGGTTGGCCGCAATATGTCCCGCAGGCTAGTTCATTTGGGTGATGGCCGACAGCCGCCAGGGGCCGGGTCCCACCGGGCGGGTGAAGGTCCACAGCTCCTCGAACTTCACCGGGTCGCGGTCGGAGCCGGACAGGACTTGACCGCCACGCTCGTCCACGGTGTAGTCCAGCAGGCTGGCCAGCAGGTGGACGGTCACGTAGTCCTGCCCCGCCTCCTGCCAGGCCTGATAGATATCGATGGAGCGCACCGCGATGTTCTCCAGGCGGTTGATCTGTCCGGCGGCCTTTAGCTTGTCGGCCTCGGCCTGCATCAACTCCCGCATCTCCGGGGTGTGCGGATGCCCGCCGCTGGACAGGTCGCGCCGGGTCCAGGCCCCCTGGACCTGGAAGAAGATGTCGCCCGCCTGCTCGGTGAAGGAGCGGGGGTCGAAGCCCGGGTCCATGCTTCGGATGTGGCCCAGGCCCTGCTCCAGATCGGCCGCCGGATCGGCGTCGGACCAGGCGCCGGGCGGCGGGGGCGGGGGGGGATAGCCCGCCCCGGCCTGGCCGCCGTAGGGCTCGGCCTGATACTGGCTCTGGCCCGCGGCCACGGCCTGGGCCTGGCGCCGACGCATGAAGAAACGGTAGGCCAGGTAGAGCAACAGGCCGATGAGCACGAAGTCCAAAAGACCCATGCCGCCGCTCTCCTCGGTCCCTTCGCCGGTGTGACTGGCCCCGGCCAGGCCCCGGAAGAGCATCGAACCCACGAAACCGCCCAGCATGCCGCCGGCCAGGCCGCGCATGAAGCCCCCGCCGCCCAGGCCGGTCATACCGGGTGATTGCTGGAATTGGCCGGAGCCGGGTTGCTGGGGCCGCTGCTGCTGGTAACTGCCGGAGCCGCTGGGGCTGCTGGGCCGAGTGGTGCTATAGCTGCGGCTGCCGGTGCTGCCCATGCTCTTGCCGCCTCCGGCCCGGGCCCAGGCCTCGGCCGTCAGCCCCAGGCAGAAGATGGCCACCAGGGCCAGGATGATTAAACCGCGCATGCGTGGCATGCTGGACATGTCCGCTCCCGTCTTTATGTTATGGCCTAAGGTTGAAAAAGCCGCCGTCAGGCTCCCGGTGGGGGTCTGGCCAGCGGCTTGAAGGCAATTCTATCAGCACCGAGGGGAGAAAACCGCAAAAACCGGCGACGCCGACCCCTGCGGAGGCCGATTTCCGGCCGCCGCCTC
>JAIUYB010000134.1 GCA_020216625.1 Desulfarculus sp. | reverse complement strand
TCATCGCGGCGGCCAACTCGTCCGCGGCCTGGTCGGCGGCTTGGTCCGCGGCTTGATCGGCGGCCTGGTCGGCGGCGGGGGCCGGGGCGGGGGGAGCCGAACCCTCGGCCAGACCCTGGGCGGCCAGGTAGAGATTCAATTCGTGATCGCCGGATTCTCCGCGCAGGAGGGACTGGGCCAGGGCCACGCCTTCGGTCAGGCCGGCCACGCCCTGGGCCTGGTCCGGGATTTGGCCCAGGATCAGGCCCTCCATGATGGACTTCAGGCCACCGATGAGCTGGGTCAAGGGCCCAGCGCCCAGTCCCTCGGCCACCACCAGGAGCTGTTCCAGGCGCGAGAGGATGTCACCGTAGGTCATCAGGTCCCCGGGCTCCAGGACCATTGCCTCGGCGGCCAGGTCGTCCAGCAGCGAGCCCAGAATCAGGTCCTGATCATTCATGTTGCAGACCTCCTGCTTATTTTGCGGGATGGCCGGGGCGAGGCCGGTACTGTGGGGCAGCCGGTGGCTTAATCCGTCACCAGGGGCTTGGCTAGACAGGCTTACAAAAATCTTACCACCAAAAGGACGATTTGGGAACGTCCTAGAATCACCGGCAAAGCCTCCCCGCATCCTCTCGCCAGACCCTGGCGGGCTCAAGATATCAGCCGAGAGAATGACAGGTCAACGCCTTTGCTGGCCGGCGGGATACGCGTCAAGGATTAACACCCCCGCCGGAGGGCGCGACAATTGCGCCCAGGCCCCCGCCCTACTTTTTCCCACTGGCGGTGGCAAACCCGCCCGAGTTTCCCTTCCGCCGGCCGAAAAAACCCCCTTCGGGTGGGAAACGCTCTTGATCCCGGGGAGGCCAGGAGAGGGAAAAATCCAATAAGTTGGCGAATTTTATTGACAGCTTCGGAGGGCCCTCCTATAGTGGGTCCTGGTGGGTGAAAGTGGGGAAAGGTGGCATTTTGAACCTGGGCTGGAGGGCCTCAGTGTTCACCGGGTGGATGACCAACACCATGGACGCCAAGGGGCGGCTGGCGATACCAGCCCGCTTCCGCGACGTCCTGGCCCGGCGCGGCGACGAGCGCCTGGTGGTCACCGCCTCGGACAAATGCCTTGTCGCCTATCCTATCGAAGAATGGAGCGCCCTGGTCGAAAAAGTTGCCAATCTTTCGCAATTTAACCTCAAGGTGCAGGCCTTTCGTCGCTACTTCATCAGCAGCGGGACCGAATACAGCTTGGATCGCCAGGGACGCATCCTCATTCCCCCCAGCCTGCGAGAGTCGGCCGGTCTGACCGGTCAAGTCCAATTGGTGGGAATGCAAAGCAACTTCGAGATCTGGGACAAGGATCGCTGGATCCAGGAGCGCGAGCGCATCCGGCAGGATTTCGGCGACCTCAGTACCGTCATGGCCGAGCTGGGCCTCTAGGCGGCCCCCAGCCATGGACCACCCCCACCGGCCTGTCCTCCTGGCCGAGACGCTGGACGTTCTGGCGCCCCGGCCCGGCGGATTCTACATCGACGGCACCCTGGGGGCCGGCGGCCACGCCGAGGCCATCCTGGAGGCCAGCGCACCCGATGGACGGTTGTTGGGCCTGGATCGCGACGCCCAAGCGTTGGACCTGGCCGCCAAGCGACTGGAACCTTTCGGAGAGCGGGTGATTCTGGTGCGCGACACTTTCGACAACCTGGACCGCCACCTGGTGCGACTGGGCCTTGAGGGGGCCGACGGCCTGCTCCTGGACCTGGGAGTCAGCTCCATGCAGCTGGACCAGGCCGGGCGCGGCTTCGCCTTCCGCCACGACGCCCCTCTGGACATGCGCATGGGCGACCAGGGCGAGACCGCGGCCGAACTCTTGGCCCGCCTGGACGAGAGAGACTTGGCGCGAGTGCTCAAGGAGTTGGGCGAGGAGCCCCTGGCCAGGCGGGTGGCTCGGGCCCTGATCGCCGCCCGGGAGCGGGAGCCCATCGCCACCACCGGCCGCCTGGCCCGTCTGGTGGAGGAGGCCATCCCGGCCAAGGTGCGGCGTCAGCGCGCCATCCACCCCGCCACCCTGGTCTTTCAGGCCCTGCGCATTCTGGTCAACGACGAGCTGGGCCAGTTGGAGCGTTTTTTGGCCAAGGCCCCGGGTCTGTTGCGGACCGGGGGGCGTCTGGCGGTGATCAGCTATCACTCCCTGGAGGACCGGCGGGTCAAGCAGGCCCTGGCCGACTACGCCGATCCCTGTGTCTGTCCTCCGCGGCTGGCGGTCTGCGCCTGCGGACGTCGGCCGCTGTTGCGTCTGTTGGGCAAAAAGGCCCGGCGTCCCGGACCGGAGGAGCTGGCGGCCAACCCCCGCGCCCGCTCCGCCCGGCTGCGGGCGGCCGAGCGCACGGAGGAGGCGGCATGAGCTTGGGTGTCAGCGCTTCGAGCCGGCGTCTGGCCTGGGGCCGGGGCCAGGTGGAGGTCAACTTGCGGGCCCTGGTGATTCTTCTGGTCCTGGTGACCACCGCGGCCATGCTCTACGCCTACACCGCCTGGCGGGCCTTCAACCTGCAATACGAAATCAGCCGGGGCCTGGAGACCCAGCGCGAGCTGATGGAGACCAGCCGCAGGCTCAAGGTTGAGCTAAGCGTGCTGCGCTCGCCGGAGCGGATGGAGCGCGAGGGGGCCCGCTTGGGCCTGATCGCCCCCAAGACCGAACAGGTGCGGAGCCTGCCGTGAACCATCGCCTCCCCAGAGACCCCCACCGCTGGCTGCGCCTGCGCCTGATGATCGTGGCCTGGGGCTTCGCCCTGGCGGCCGTGGTGTTGGGCGGGCGCGCGGTCTACCTGCAGTGGTGGCAGGGCGAGGAGCTGACCGCCAGGGCCCAGCGCGAATTCATCAAGAAGGTGGAAGTGATCCCCCGCCGCGGCATCATCTACGACCGTCAACAGCAGGAGCTGGCGGTGAGCCTGGACACCGAGAGCGTCTACGCCCGCCCCCTGTCGGTCAAAACCCCCCAGGAGACCGGCCGTCTCCTGGCCCGGGCCCTGGATCTGCCGCCGGAGCAGGTGGTGGCCCGGCTCAAGAGCGAGCGGCCCTTCGTCTGGATCGAGCGCCGGATCAGCCCCGACCAGGCCGAGGCGGTGCGGGCCCTGGAATTGCGCGGGGTGGGCCTGATGACCGAGCCCCGCCGCTTCTACCCCTACACCACCTTGGCCTGCCACCTGCTGGGCTTCGCCGGCATGGACGCCAAGGGCCTGGAGGGGGTGGAGGCCCGCTACGACGCCAAACTCAAGGGGCCGGCGGTGCTCTCCACCAGCCTGCGCGACGCCCTGGGCCGCACCATCCATCTGACGCCGGCCGCCTTCACCAATCTGCCCGAGGGCCATCATCTGATCCTGACCATGGACCGCCGCCTGCAATACCAGACCGAGAAGGCCCTGGCCGCGGCGGTGATCAAGCACCGCGCCAAGGGCGGGATGGCCATCGTGCTGTCCCCCCAGACCGGCGAGATCCTGGCCCTGGCCAACTACCCGGTATTCAATCCCAACGTCTTCGGCGACTACCCCAAGGAGACCTACCGCAACCGCTTGGTCACCGACGCCTTCGAGCCCGGCTCCACCTTCAAGATGTTCGTGGCCGCCGCCGCCTTGAACAGCGGCAAGATTCCCCTGGACCGCCCCTTCTACTGCGAACAGGGCGAGTGGGGCATCGGCGGCCGGGTCATCCACGACACCCACTCCTATGGCCACCTGACCCTGCCGGAAATCATCAAGGTCAGCTCCAACATCGGGGCGGCCAAGGTGGGTCAGGCCCTGGGGGCCAAGGCCCTGCACGAGACCTTCCGGGCCTTCGGCTTCGGAACCCCCACCCAGGTGGACCTGCCCGGCGAGGCCGACGGCATCTTGCGCCCGGCCAGCGCCTGGCGACCGGTGGACATGGCCAACATCTGCTTTGGCCAGGGAGTGGCCGTCACCGGCCTGCAACTGGTCAGCGCCGTGGCCGCCATCGCCAATGGCGGTGTGCTGATGAAGCCCCACGCGGTGAAGGCGGTGGTGGACCAGTCGGGCCACCTGGTGGAGGAGACCACCCCCCAGGTGGTGCGGCGGGTGATGGGCGCGAACGAGGCGCGCACCCTGACTCAGATCCTGGAGACCGTCACCCAGCCCGGCGGGACCGGCACCCAAGCCCGGGTGGAGCCCTACAGCGTGGCCGGCAAGACCGGCACCGCCCAGAAGCTGGACCCCAAGGGCGGCTACTCCCAGAGCGAATACCTGGGCATCTTCACCGGCTTTTTGCCGGCCGACGACCCCAAGGCCGCCATCCTGGTGGTGATCGACACCCCCAAGGGTCAGCATTACGGCGGCGTGGTGGCCGCTCCGGCCTGGGCCGCCATCGCGCGGGCCGCCCTGGAGACCCTGGAGGTCCAGCCCCCGGCCCCGGGCAGCCTGTTGGTCAAGCACAGCACCCCGGCCACCGGGCGGGTGGCGCCACCCGCCCCCAAGGACCCGGCTCCGGACCTGGCCGCCGGGAAGGTGCCCGATTTACGGGGCCACAGTCTGCGCCAGGTCCTACGCCTGGCCCAGGAGCATCGCCTGCCCCTCACGCTCAACGGATGGGGACGGGTCGCCAGCCAGGACCCGGCCCCCGGCGCGCCGCTGCCCCAGGGCGGCAGCCTTCATCTGAACATGAGCCCTGCCGAGGGAGGCGCTTGATGAAGCTCGACACATTGCTCGCGGTCCTGCCCGACCACCAGTTGCTGGGCCGCCCTCCGGCCGGGGAGATCAGCGGGCTGGCCTGCGACTCCCGACGGGTGACGGCCGGTGGGCTTTTCGCGGCCCTGCCCGGGGCCAGCGCCGATGGCCACGACTTCATCCCGGCCGCGTTGGAGGCCGGGGCCGCCTGTCTGTTGGTGGAGCGGGTGGCGGCGGAGGTCGGGGAGGTTTGCCAGGTGGTGGTGCCCGACGCCCGCCGGGCCCTGGCCCTGATGGCGGCGCGCTGGTTCGGGGAGCCCACCCGCGGCATGGTCACGGTGGGCGTGACCGGCACCAACGGCAAGACCACGGTCAGCCACCTGATCGAGTCGGTGCTGGCGGTGCGGGGTCCGGTGGGGTTGATCGGCACGGTGCGGGTGCGCTTCGCCGACGTGGACCGGCCGGCGACCATGACCACCCCCGAGCCGCTGGAGTTGCAATCCCTGTTCTCCCAGATGCTGAGCAAGGGGGTGAACCAGGCGGTGATGGAGATATCCAGCCACGCTCTGGCCCAGCACCGGGCCGACGGCGTGGCCCTGGACCTGGGGGTGTTCACCAACCTCAGCCGCGACCACCTGGACTATCACGGCGACCTGGCCAGCTACTACGAGTCCAAGCGCCTGCTCTTCACCCGCCTGCTGCCCGAGTCCGCCGGCATGGGCAAAAAGCCCAAGGCGGTGATCTGCCTGGACGACCCCCGGGGCGAGGAGCTGGCCCGCGAGGCGACCGAGCGGGGGATCGAGGTCTGGACCTACGCCCTGGACCATCCGGCCATGGTCCGGGCCGAGGACATCATCCTGGGCCTGGACGGCGGGGTGTGCCGAGTGATGTGGCCCGGCGGGGATTTCCTGGCCGCCACCCCCCTGGTGGGCCGCTACAACCTCCAGAACCTCCTGGGCGCGGCGGCGGCCGGCCTGGCCTTGGGGATGAAGGGCGCGGACGTGGGCTCCGGTTTGGCCGACCTGGCCGGGGTGCCCGGCCGTCTGGAGCGGGTGCCGTCCCCGGCCGCCGGCTCTCCGGCGGTCTTCGTGGACTACGCCCACAGCGACGACGCCCTGCGCAACGCCCTGGGCACCCTCAAACCCCTGACCACGGGGCGGCTGTTCTGCGTCTTCGGGGCCGGCGGCGACCGCGACCACGGCAAGCGCCCCCTGATGGGCCGCGCGGTGGGCGAGCTGGCCGACCTGGCGGTGCTGACCAGCGACAACCCCCGCACCGAGGACCCCCAGGCGATCATGGACATGATCGAGCCCGGCCTGATGGAGGCCGGCAGCCGGCCGGCCAAACGCCTGGTCGACGCCCGGCCTCCGGCTTTCGTGCGCGAGCCGGACCGCGCCCGGGCCATCGAGCGGGCGATCATGGCCGCCGGAGCGGGCGACGTGGTGGTCATCGCCGGCAAGGGTCACGAGGATTACCAGGTGATCGGCCGCGAGAAGCGCCATTTCGACGACCGCGAGCAGGCGGCCTTGGCGTTGGCCAAGCGCGCGGCCCGGGAGCGTTCCCGTGGCTAGCCTGACCAGCGAGTTCGTGCGCCAGGCCACCGGGGCGGCCCTGGGCGGCCCGTGCCCGGACGAGCCCCTGGCCGGGGTGAGCACCGACTCGCGGGCCATCGCTCCGGGCCAGCTTTTCGTGGCCCTGGCCGGACCCAACTTCGATGGTCACGACTTCGTGCCCCAGGCCCTGGCCGCCGGAGCGGCCGCGGCCCTGGTGCGGGCCGACTACGCCGCCCCGGCGGAACTGGCCGGGGCCTGCCTGCTGCGGGTGGCG